>NZ_JBHVGB010000044.1:0-35019 GCF_042801335.1 Nocardioides sp. NPDC057577
CGGCACGAGGGGCGATCTCTTTGTGTCAGCGTCACTCAGGCAGGACGACCACGTAACGCCGCGGCTCGACACCGGAGGACTCCGACGTGAGCCCGGCGGCGGCGACGGCGTCGTGGACGACCTTCCGCTCGAAGGGCGACATCGGCTTGAGCGAGACCGGGGCACCGGACTCCTTGACCTTCGCGACGGTCTCCTCGGCGAGCGCCATGAGCGTCGAGCGACGGTCGGCACGGTAGCCGCCGACGTCGAGCATCAGGCGGGACCGCTCGCCGGTCTCGCGGTAGACAGCGAGCCGGGTCAGCTCCTGGAGCGCGTCCAGGACCTCACCGTGGCGGCCGACGAGCTGCTGGAGGTCGCCGCCGACGATCGAGACGGCGGCACGGTCGCCCTCGACGTCCATGTCGAGGTCTCCATCGAGGTCGGCGATGTCGAGAAGCTCCTCGAGGTAGTCCGCCGCGATGTCACCTTCCTGCTCGAGCTGCTTGAGGCGCGCGTCGTCGCTGACCTCCTCCACAGTCTCGGTCACGGTCTCGCTCACATCCTGAGTCGTCACTTGGTTCCCCCGTCCTTCTGGGTCGTGGAGCGACCGGCGCTCGTGCCGGCCTTCTTCCGCTGGCTCCTGGTCTGGCTCTTGGGCTGGGTGCGCTGCACGGGACGCTTCTCGGCCGCTGCCTCGTTGGCCTCGGCGATGTCGATCTCCGCGTCGGGCAGACCCTTCTTGCGGCGCTTCTCCCGATCGCGCTCCTGCTTGGCGTCGAACGCCGGCGTCCCCGGTGCAGGGTTGTTGCGGATCACGTAGAACTGCTGGCCCATCGTCCACAGGTTGGAGGAGGTCCAGTAGAGGATCGTTCCGACCGGGAAGGCGATACCACCGACGGCGAACACGACGGGCAGCACGTAGAGGAGCAGCTTCTGCTGCTGGGCGTACTGTCCGGTCATGGCATCGGCCGGCATGTTCTTCGACATCAGCTGACGCTGGGTGAGGAAGGTGGTCGCGATCATCGCGACGACCAGGAACCCGGTGAGGAAGTACGTGCTCATGTGGTCGGCCGTCGTGAACTGGTCCGACAGCAGCGAGCCGAGCCAGGTCGACGTCGCGAACTCGTGCGCGGCCTCGTCGCTCAGGAAACCCTTGCCGATACCGTCCGAGGCGTGCTCGAGCATGCGGAACAGCACGAAGAAGATCGGCATCTGCAGCAGCAGCGGCAGGCAGGACGCGAACGGGTTGGTGCCCGAATCCTTGTAGAGCTTCATGGTCTCGTTGGCGAGCTTCTCGCGGTCGTGACCGTACTTCTTCTGCAGCTCCTTGACCTTCGGCTGCAGCAGCTGCATGTTGCGGCTGGAGTTGATCTGCTTCACGAACAGCGGGATCAGCAGCGCACGGATGGTCACGGTCAGGCCGACGATGGCCAGGGCCCACTGCCAACCTTCAGACGGGATGACGTACGAGAACGCCTTCTGCCATACGAGCAGGATGCCCGAAATGGCGTAATACAGCGGTGTTGCGATCCATCCGAACAGATCGCCTATGGCTCCCACGGAATCAGGCTCCTCGGTTTGGGGAGTCCGCACTTACACGGACCAGGTCTTCAGGGTCTCTTCGCATTTTCTGCGGGGTCGGTACGGGATCGAAGCCCCGGGTCTTCGCCCAGGGGACGCAGCGGGCCAGACGGCGCGCCGTCAGCCAGCTCCCGCGCCAGGGGCCGTGCGTCTTGACGGCCTCGAGCCCGTACGCCGAGCACGACGGGTAGTAGCGGCACACATCGCCGTAGAGCGGACTGATCAGAGTCCGCCATACGTGAAGCAGTCCGACCAAGGTGTAGGCCACCGCGGCGTTCACTCCACGCACCAGCGACCTCATCGGAGCACTCGCTCCAGGCAGCGCCGCAGATCGACGCCCAAGGCGTCGTAGTCGGCGTCGGCGGCAGCAGGCAGTGCACGGACCACAAGCACAGCAGAGCCCGGGAGTCCGCTCAGGGACTCCCGGGCCTGGTGACGCAGTCTGCGCTTCACACGATTCCGGACGACGGCCGGACCGACGGCCTTGCTCACCACGAAGCCCACCTGAGGCTCGCCCTCCCGGTCGGCATCTGGGCCGGTGCCGGGGACGAGCAGGTGGACCACCAGGCTCTTCGAGCCCGCGCGCTTGCCTCGTCGTACTGCTTCTTTGAAGCCCGACGAATCGACTAGTCGGTGGCGACGTGGCAGCACGCGCGTGGTGGCTGAGGCCGGGGCCTCAGACGGTCAGGCTCTTGCGACCCTTGCCGCGGCGCGCAGCGAGGATCGCGCGGCCGGCACGGGTGCGCATGCGCAGGCGGAAACCGTGCGTCTTGTGACGGCGGCGGTTGTTCGGCTGGTAAGTACGCTTGCTCACGGGGTGCTTCCTTAGTGGTGTGGTGGGTGGCCGGTCGCTCTTCCGGCTGTCCTGCTTTCCAGGACCAAGAATCACGCACCCGTGGAACGGGCGACCTAGCAACGGTACGTGGACGGCGAAACCACGGTCAAACTCACGCCCTATCACACCCCTGTCATTAGTCCTCCACCTGTGGAGGACGGGTTGCCCATGACCCTCGCCAGCCGGTAGTTTCGTCCTCTACCGAGGTTTCCCTGCACATCGTCAGGAGCATCGGCCGCATTCGGGGGGATGCCATGCAGGGAACTAGTTTTCCCGCCTGACCTGCCGAAACGGTCGGATTCTCGAGGACGGCGAAGTGTCTCGGTTGGTCTCCGATGCCTACATTCGGGGATGCTCCACAGCTTGTGGAAAAGTCTGTGGAGGATGTAGACCGGACCGCTGCATGAATCCAGGCTGCATCAATAAAAGACCACCCACCCGAGCCATCAGGGAAGGCAGGAACCTGTGGAGCCCTCCGGCCTCGCGCCAGAACCACAGCCAGATCTCCAGTCCGCATGGACGAAGGTGGTCGCCGAGCTCCCGCCGAACCAGCGGGCCTGGCTCCGGGACAGTGAACCCCTCACCCTGCACGGGTCGACCGCGATCGTCGAGGTCCCCAACGACTTCACCCGCAACCAGATCGAGGGCCGCCTGCGTGGCTCCCTGGAGAGGTC
Source organism: Nocardioides sp. NPDC057577 (assembly GCF_042801335.1). Lineage (NCBI taxonomy): Bacteria > Bacillati > Actinomycetota > Actinomycetes > Propionibacteriales > Nocardioidaceae > Nocardioides > Nocardioides sp. NPDC057577. The sequence continues at coordinate 3,070 of NZ_JBHVGB010000044.1, forward strand.
CCTCGGCGAGATCTTCAATCGCGAGATCCGGATCGCGGTGACCGTGAACCCCGATCTCGACGTCACGCCGGATCCCGACACCCAGGCGATCATGATCTCCGAGCGGGAGATCGCCGCCGCGGACGCTGCCGCCGCTGCTGCCCTGCAGCAGCAGTCGGCCTTCCCGAACCAGTCGGCATATCCGAACCAGTCGGCCTTCCCGCATCAGTCGGTCTACCCGCCGAACTCGCCCGGCCTGATCCCCGGCATCCCGCCGGCGACCGCGCCCCACGACGTGCCGGGTGCGCCCGCCGCGTACTCGGCGCCGCAGGCTCCTATCGCTTCGCCGCCCGCGCAGCAGCCGGCCGCTCCCGCGGCGCCTGACGACGTACGTCCCGGGTATGGCGACATGTCGACAAATCCCCCGGCCCCTCCGGTGGCCCCCATCGAGGAGCCGGTTCCGCCGCGGCCGCTCGTCCCGGGTCCGCCTACCCGGCCGAGCGAGCCGAGCCACAACGTCCTCGAGACCCGGCTGAACCCGAAGTACACCTTCGAGACCTTCGTCATCGGGTCCTCCAACCGGTTCCCGCACGCGGCCGCGGTCGCGGTCAGCGAGGCACCGGGCAAGGCCTACAACCCGCTGCTCGTCTATGGGGAGTCGGGTCTGGGCAAGACCCACCTGCTGCACGCGATCGGTCACTACGTGCGGAGTCTCTACTCCGGCGCGAAGGTGCGCTACGTCAGCTCGGAGGAGTTCACCAACGAGTTCATCAACGCGATCCGCGACGACCGGCAGGACCGGTTCAAACGGCGCTACCGCGATGTCGACGTCCTGCTGATCGACGACATCCAGTTCTTGGAGGGGAAGACCCAGACTCAGGAGGAGTTCTTCCACACCTTCAACACGCTCCACAACGCCAACAAGCAGATCGTGCTCACCTCCGACCGTCCGCCCAAGCGGCTCGAGGCGCTCGAGGACCGGCTGCGCAACCGGTTCGAGTGGGGTCTGATCACCGACGTCCAGCCGCCTGACATCGAGACCCGGATCGCGATCCTTCGGAAGAAGGCCGCGATGGAGCGGCTCACCGCGCCGCCGGACGTGCTCGAGTTCATCGCCTCGAAGATCCAGACGAACATCCGCGAGCTCGAGGGCGCGCTGATCCGGGTGACGGCGTTCGCCAACCTCAACCGGCAGGACGTCGACCTGACCCTGGCCGAGATCGTGCTCAAGGACCTGATCCCCGAGGGCGGCGAGCCCGAGATCACCGCCGGCCTGATCATCGCCCAGACCGCTGCCTACTTCGGGCTCTCGATCGACGAGCTCACCGGGCCCTCCCGTGGGCGTCACCTCGTCATGGCCCGTCAGATCGCCATGTATCTGTGTCGCGAGCTCACCGAGGACTCCCTGCCCAAGATCGGCAAGCACTTCGGCGGCCGCGACCACACCACCGTGATGTACGCCGAACGCAAGATCAACCAGCTGCTCGCCGAGCGCCGGGCCGTCTTCAACCAGGTCTCCGAGCTCACCAACCGGGTCAAGATGCAGGCACGCCAGGCCTAGCTCGACCAGCAGTCGTACGCGGCCGCCGCCCCTTCCGGGCCGGCGGCCGTTTCGCGTTGTGGGATTTGCAAAACCCACAGGACGAGATTTCCCAGGTTGTCCACAGCCCACAGCCTGGGTGGAACCTGTGGAGAACCGGCCGTTCAAATGGGATGGAAAAGGGGATGGCCTGTGCACAAAACACTCAAACGGGCCGACAACTCTCCACAGCCCACAGTGACGTGCGTCATTTCAGCATGGCGTCCACATCCCCTGTGGAATCACATTTCGGGTCATGACCAGGGAAGACGCTGGTCATCCACATTTCCCACAGATGCTCTTACGACGTACGAAACTATTTACATCCATAGATCCTCCGTGAAATTCCACGAACGCCCTTCCCTGGGGACAACCCTCTCGGCGAACCGAGTGCACAGGTACGCCTGTGCAGACCCGACACAGCTGAGCGCTTACCGGTTGTCGGCGGTCCGTGGCAGGATGCGTACTCCAGGTCATGTCAACGCGGGGGCGTTCCGGAACCGGTGGCGTCTCCCGCCAAGGTTCAAGCACAGCCCGGACCGCATGTCCTCAAACGCCCCGATGTCGAGCTAGAAGAAGGACAGGTCATCGTGAAGTTCCGCGTCGACCGCGACGTGTTCGCGGATGCCGTCGCCTGGGCTGCCCGCAGCCTTCCCGTCCGCCCCAGCACCCCGGTGCTCTCAGGTCTCCTGATCGAGGCGGGTCACGAGGGCCTGGTGCTCTCGACATTCGACTACGAGACCTCCGCTCGGGCGACGCTCTCGGCCGAGGTCGCCGACGAGGGCAAGGCGCTGGTCTCGGGCAAGCTGCTCGCCGACATCTGCCGCAGCCTTCCGGCCAAGCCGGTCGAGATGGTCACCGACGGCGCCCGCGTCTCGCTCACCTGCGGGAGCGCGCGGTTCAGCCTCCAGACCATGCCTGTCGAGGACTACCCGACGCTGCCGGAGATGCCGACCGCGGCAGGCACGGTGAAGTCGGAGCTGTTCGCTCACGCCGTCGCCCAGGCCGTGACCGCCGCCGGTCGCGACGACATGCTCCCGGTGCTGACCGGCGTGCGGCTCGAGATCGAGGGCTCCACGATCTCGCTGCTCGCCACCGACCGGTTCCGGCTCTCCCACCGCGAGCTCGAATGGAACCCGGCGACTCCCGACGAGAGCCTGGCCGCGCTGGTGCCGGCGAAGGTGCTCGGAGATACCGCCAAGTCGCTGACCAGCGGCAGCGAGGTCACCCTCGCGCTGTCCACCACCGGCACCGGCGAGGGCATCATCGGCTTCGAGGGGGCGGCCGCGGGTGGCGTACGCCGCACCACGACGCGCCTGCTCGACGGCGAGTTCCCCAAGGTGCGCAGCCTGTTCCCGGCCGAGCACCTCACCACCGCGCTTGTCGACAAGGCCTCCCTGGTCGAGTCGGTCAAGCGCGTCGCCCTGGTCGCCGAGCGCAACACCGCGGTCCAGATGGTCTTCGAGGACGGCGTACTCACCCTCGACGCAGGCTCCGGTGACGAGGCCCAGGCGTCCGAGTCGATCGAGGCGACCATGGAGGGCGAGGGGCTGACCACCGGGTTCAACCCGCAGTTCCTCCTCGACGGGCTGCAGGCCATCGACGAGCAGGTCGTCGAGCTCGCCTTCACCCAGGCGCCGAAGCCGGTGGTGATCAGCGGCAAGCCGGCCGAGGGTGGCGAGGAGCCGGGCTTCCGCTACCTGCTGATGCCGCGCCGCCTGCTCTCCTGACCATCTCCCGCTCACACCTCGCTCGTAGGGTGGTCTTGTCTCGACAAGCTCGACACACGCGACAAGACAGCTCGACCACCGGATCTGAAGGAACCTCGCATGCACATCGGACTCGTCGGCCTCGGCAAGATGGGTGGCAACATGCGCACCCGGCTGCGGGAGGCTGGCCACACCGTCGTCGGATACGACCGCAACCCCGATCTCGCCGACGTGGCGAGCCTGGCGGAGCTGGTCGAGGCGCTGCCCAGCCCCAAGGTGGTCTGGGTGATGGTGCCGGCCGGTGACCCGACGCGTTCCACGATCGCCGAGCTCAAGGAGCTCCTCGGCGAGGGCGACCTGGTGGTCGACGGTGGCAACTCGAAATACACCGATGACGCCAAGAACGCTGCGAGCCTGGCCGAGAACGGCATCGGCTTCGTCGACTGCGGTGTCTCCGGTGGCGTCTGGGGTCTCCAGAACGGCTACGCCCTGATGTACGGCGGTTCCGACGAGGACGCCGCCAAGGTGATGCCCGCGTTCGAGGCGCTCAAGCCGACCGGCACCGAGGACGGTCTTGTCCACTGCGGCTCCACCCCCGGCGCCGGCCACTTCTCCAAGATGGTCCACAACGGCATCGAGTACGCGATGATGCAGGCCTACGCCGAGGGCTGGGAGCTCCTGGACAAGGTCGACATCGTCGACAACGTCCCCGAGATCTTCGCCTCGTGGCGCACGGGCACCGTCGTACGTTCCTGGCTGCTCGATCTTCTCGTCGACCAGCTGCGCGCCGACGAGCACCTCGACAAGATCAAGGGCTACGCCGACGACTCGGGCGAAGGGCGCTGGACCGTCGAGGCGGCGATCGAGAACGCCGTCCCGATGCCGGCGATCTCGGCCTCGCTGTTCGCGCGGTTCGTCTCGCGCCAGGAGGACGACCACGCCATGAAGGCGATCGCCGCGATGCGCAACGGGTTCGGTGGGCACGCGGTGATCTCGGAGTCCGAGGCCTGATTCCTCGGGGCGGTGGTCTCGACAAGCTCGACAAGCTCGACCACCGTCAGATGGGGGCGATGACTCCGGCCAGGGTGAGGATCAGGCGTACGGCGCCGTAGGCGACGAACAGTGCGAAGAGGCTGAGGACGACGGGGCTCTTCACGAGCTTGTCGAGGTCGGCGGGGCGTTTCCGGGCCAGCCGGGAGCGGACCGAGACCACGGCCAGGAGGACGATCGCCACGATGAGCACCGGCCCGAACCAGTTGCTCGCCAGCGACGAGCCGATGTCGCCGTGCATCAGGTAGACCCACGATCGCGTCAGACCGCAGCCGGGGCAGGGCAGTCCGGTGAGGGCACGGAACGGGCAGAGCACCGGGCCGTCCTCGATGCCGCCGGCCGGCAGGAGCGCCGCGATCACGATCCCGCCGACGCCCAGGGCGGCGGTGATCTCCGTGGAGCTCACCGCCGCGAGGCGCTCGCGAGGGCCGTGGCCCTGCTCAGGCAAGAGGTCTGCCGTCGGCATCTGTGAACTTTCGGGTAGCGATGAGAATGACGTCGATGATCCACCAGACATAGAGACCACCACAGGTGACCAGCTTGAGGATGCCGAGGCCGATCTGTCCGACGTAGAAGCGGTCGACACCGAGCGTACCCAGGAAGATCGAGAGGAGCAGCGCAACCAGCCACTCGCTGCGCGAGAAGACGCCCGGGATCTGTTTCACGGGAAACCACTGCTGGTCCGCGCCGAGGCTGGCCGGGGTGTCTGCCTTGATCTGGCCCGCGGCCGCCATCTGCGCGAGCTGCTCGACCGGGTACGGCCCATAGACCTCACCCATCATCGACACGTAGAACGGCCCACCTGGTGCTCCATAGGCGGGTTGCCCTGGAGGCGGGCCGTAAGGGTTGGGAGACTGGGTCATGCAGGCACCTTAACGAGAGAGGAAACACGATGTACGTCTCACACCTCTCTCTCCACGACTTCCGTTCCTATCCGAGTGTCGAGGTCCCTCTCGACGCGGGCGTCACGGCCTTCGTCGGCCGAAACGGCCAGGGCAAGACCAACCTGGTCGAGGCGATCGACTACCTCTCCCGCCTGCAGTCCCACCGGGTCGCCACCGATGCTCCGCTGGTCAGGGCCGGCGCGGAGCAGGCTGTCGTGCGCGCCGCCGTCGTGCGTGATGGTCGCACCGCGACGCTCGAGGTCGAGATCAACGCCGGCCGCGCCAACAAGGCCCGGATCAACAAGAGCCCGCTCCCCCGCACCCGTGACCTGGTCGGTCTGGTCCGCACCGTCGTCTTCTCCCCCGAGGATCTGACCCTCGTCAAGGGGGACCCCTCCGATCGCCGGCGCTTCCTCGACGACCTGATGATCCTGCGCGCTCCCCGTCTGGCAGGCGTACGCAGCGACTACGACCGTGTCCTTAAGCAGCGCAACTCGCTGCTGAAGACCGCCGGGCTCGCGCGCGGCTCCGCCCGTGAGGGTGCGCTCGCCACGCTGTCCGTCTGGGACGACCACCTCGCCACCATCGGCGCCGAGATCCTCGCCCAGCGGCTCTCCCTGGTCGACGCGTTGCGCCCCTATGTGGGGAAGGCCTACGAGACGGTCGCCCGAGGTGCCAGCCGCGACGACGCCGAGATCACCTACAAGCCGGTGGTCGAGCCTGTCGAGACCACCCCCACCGTGGAGACCCTCCGTCAAGCGATCCTCGAAGAGCTCGCGAGACGCCAGAAGGACGAGCTCGACCGCGGCATCAGCCTGGTCGGCCCCCACCGCGACGACCTCCTCCTGCACATCAGTGCCGGCGCCGAGCGCCTCCCGGTCAAGGGCTACGCGAGCCACGGCGAGTCCTGGTCGTTCGCGCTGGCGCTGCGGCTGGCGGCGTACGACCTGCTGCGGGCCGACGGCGACGACCCGATCCTGGTCCTCGACGACGTCTTCGCCGAGCTCGACAGCCAGCGCCGGGTCCAGCTGGCCGAGCTGGTCGCCGACGCCGAGCAGGTCCTGGTCACCGCGGCGGTCCCCGAGGACGTACCTGCCGCGCTCGCCGGCGCCCGCTACCACGTCAAGGCAGGCGAGGTGACCCGCGATGAGTGACGACGACCCGAGGTCTGAACGCAATGGCCTCGAGCCTGTCGAGACCACCCCGGAAGAAGACGAACCCGAGAAGCGTCCCGACGGCCTCGACCTCGCCCGCTCCCTGACCCGAGCCACCGCGAAGATGCCCGCGCCCAAGGCCGGGATGCGCAAGAAGCGACGTACGCCCGACAACGCCACGCGCCGCGGCACCGTCTCCGGAGCCCGGCCCGACGACCGCGACCCCCAGCTCATCGACTCGGTCGTGAGCCGGATGGTCAACGACCACGGGTGGGACACCTCGCTGAGAGTCCACGGGGTGATGGCCCGCTGGCCCGACATCGTCGGCGAGGAGATCGCCGACCACACCACCCCGGAGTCGTACGCCGACGGCAAGCTCTCCGTTCGCACCGACTCCACCGCCTGGGCCACCCAGCTCAAGCTGCTGGCGCCCACCTTGGTGAAGCGTCTCAACGAGGAGCTGGGTCACGGAACCGTGCTCGTCATCGAGGTCCTCGGTCCGCATCTCCCCTCGTGGAAGAAGGGCCCCCGCGGTCTTCGAGACGGCCGCGGACCACGCGACACCTACGGCTGATCCACAGTGCGAGTGACGGCGGTCGCTGACTGCTAACCTCCGGATCGCCGCAATACATCGGGTTCAGCGGCCCACTTCTCCGCTCGGATCCGAAGGTGTCGTCGTGTTGTTGCGTGCCCCTGGCGTTGTGCTGTCGTTGTCCTCGATCTCCGCTGCAGCGTTGCTCTGTCTTCAGAGCACTCCGGCAGGTGCGGTGGACGAACCCCTCACCTGCCAGGGCAAGGTCGTGAGCGTCGACCTGTCCGCCGGCCAGGCGGCCACAGAAGGCGATGACGTGATCTGGGCAGCCGCGGTTACGAGTGGAACGATCGACGGCCTCGGCGGAAACGACACCATCTGCGGGCCCGACGGCAACCACGGCAGTTCGTCCGCCGTGATCTACGGCGGGGATGGTGACGATGCCATCGAGAGTGGACATGGCCGCGATGTCCATGGCGGGCCCGGAAACGACACGATCAACGGTGGCAATTCCAAGGTCTATGGCGAGGGCGGGGCCGATCAGATCACCGGAACCTCCTCGACCTACATGATCTTCGGTGGCGAGGGTGATGACGCCATCCATGCCCAGGGAGCCAGTACGTGGGGCGATGAGGGCAACGACTCGATCTACTGTGATGACGAGGGGACGATCTCGAGCTTCCGTGGTGGCGCAGGCAGTGATCGGATCGACTGCTCCGGAAGCTACCAGGCCGCGCTCTACGGCGACGGGGACGACGATGTCCTCACCGGTGGTGGGGAGCTTCGCGGTGGGCTGGGGGCGGATGCGCTCACAGCGCATGCAAGTGGAAGCCACCTCTACGGTGGGCCGGGCGATGACACCGTCAGCGGTGGGTCAGGGCGTGACTGGATCGTCCTCGAGCCAACTGCGGGTGCGGATCTGATCCATGGGTCCGGCTCCGTGGACACCCTCGACCTGAGGCTGATCGACGCTCCCGCGAAGGTCGACCTGGCGATGGGGGTCCTGGACATCGGCGGCACCGTGGCGACGGCGACGGGCATCGACGCGATCTTCGGCTCCGGCTACGACGATGTGCTGATCGGATCGGCCGCCGACGAGTCTTTCCAGGGTGGCGCCGGCCGCGATCAGATCACGGGCAGCGGTGGTGCAGATGTCATCCACGGCGATGAGGGCGACGATGCTCTCATCGGTGGCGATGGCAATGACATGGTGCGTGGCCATGACGGAGCGGATCGGCTGGTAGGAGGCGTCGGTGACGACGTGGTCATCGGCGAGGTCGCTGACGCCATCAGCGACGAGTCGGGGAACGACGTCGTCGACTTCGCCGACTCCGAGGTCGCCATCAGGTACGACGCAGGCACCAGGACGGTGTCGGCCGGTGATCGATCCCAGCAAGTCTCCGGGTTCGAAGGTGTCGTCGGATCGACCTTCGATGATGTCCTCAACGGCTCCGAAGGTGTCGACACCCTTTTCGGCGGGGCCGGCCAGGACACCATCGACGGACGTGACGGTGACGATGTGCTCGATCATCAGGATGCGCTGCCACCGGGGCTGACGGCGTACGAGGGCCGCGACACCACCGCGGGCGACGACCATGTCACGGGCGGGCCAGGGGCGGACCTGCTCGGATCCGTGGTGCCGACAGCCGACACATTGATCGGCGGAGACGGCGACGACCAGATGTGGTCGAGCAAGGTCGCCCTCCCCGGGTCGGGAGCAGATGTGGTGCACATCACCTACGGCGAGGGGTGGGTCGGAGAGGTCTCGTATGCCGACGTGGCTGGGCCGGTGAGTGTGAATCTGACCGGTTCCACCGGGTCGATCGCCGTGTCCGGCGCCGGCAACGACGTGATCACCAGCGATGTCCGCGACTGGAGCCCCGACCTCAGGGCATTCACCGGATCGCCCGCGGCCGACGTGATTGTCGGAACCTCGATGAGGGAGACACTGGCCGGTGGCGCCGGCAACGACACCATCAAGGGCGGCTCTGGGAACGACGTTCTCCGCGGCGGAGTCGGTGACGACACCCTCGACGGTGGATACAGCACGGACTGGCTGGACGGGGGCCCCGGCGATGACCACATCGACGGCGGCCCTGGCACCGAGAAGGACCGGGTGAGCTACGAGTCTGCGCCCACAGCTGTGACTGTCGATCTGAACCTCGATGCCCCGATCGACACCGTGGGAGGGGGCACCGATGAGATCGTCCGCGTCGAGGATGTGACTGGATCGGCGTACGACGACACCCTCACCGCACTTGCCACAGGGAGCAGCCTTGACGGCGGCGACGGAATGGACCTGCTGAAGAGCGGACCGGGCGACGACTGGTTCTCCGACTCGACCTCCATCGTGTCGTTCGAGGCGGCTGATGGTCCCGTAGTCATGTCGGTCGACTCCGCCACGGGGCATGGCAACGACTACGTCGGCAACTATCGCCGGATCGTCGGCACCAACCATGACGATGACATCGAGCTCGGGTCCATCGCGTGTGGTGCTGACGGAGGTCCGGGCTCTGACCGCCTGACGGTGATGAGCAGCTGGAACCATTGCGACGAGCACTGGGACCTTGATGGTGGTGACGGGGATGACACGTTCGTCATCGACCCCGATCTCACGGACAGGACTCAGGTCGAGGTACGTGGGGGTCCCGGGATCGACACCGTCTCCTTTGCCGATACCCAGGCTTCGGCCCCGAAGGGCGTCCGCTATGTCGTCAACGGACCCGTCAGTGCGCTCGGCCACCAGATGACGAAGGTGGGTGCGTCGACCACGGAGAACGTGATCGGAACTTCCGGGCGCGACTACCTGACGGGTGACGCAGGGGTCAATCGCATCGACGGTGGTAGTGGTGACGACGACGTGGCCGGAGCAGGTGGCCGTGACTCCCTGGACGGGGGCGAAGGCACCGACACGGTGTCGTACCACACTGAGCCGGGCCCGGTCCGGGTCGATTTGTCCGAGGTCGGCGGACCAGTAGCGCCGGACACTCTTTCAGGGCTCGAGGGCGTGATCGGCTCGAACTACGATGACAAGCTGACCGGTGACAGCGGCGCGAACGCGCTCCGTGGCGGCCGCGGTGACGATGTCATCGACGGTGGCGCAGGCGACGACGTGATCGCTGGGGACGAAGGACGTGACACCGCTTCCTTCGCGAGCGCCACGGCCGGGGTGCGGGCTTCAGCCGCGACGCAGGTGTCGGCGGCACGTGGTGCGGGCGATGACGAGCTCGTCTCGATCGAGGATCTCGAGGGAAGTGCCTACGACGACAAGCTCACGGGCGATGGCGGGAGCAACACCCTCTCGGGAGGCGCCGGGAATGACACGCTCGCCGGCGTGGGCGGCTCCGACGTCGTCCTCGGAGGAGCGGGTGACGACGACCTGTCCGGTGGCGACGGTGATGACGCCCTGCGTGGCGACTCAGGGAACGATCGCGTCACCGGAGGGAACGGCATCGACAGGGCGTCTTTCAGCACGGCGACCAGCGCGGTCCGGGCGAACATGACATCAGCGTCCGGCGGCGCCGAAACTGACTCGATGACAACGGTCGAGGCACTCACCGGCAGCAAGTACTCGGACACGTTGACCGGTGGGAGCGGCGCCGACTCGTTGGCCGGCGATGCCGGCGACGACACGTTGGTCGGTGGCCATGGCAACGACCGGCTCTCCGGCGGTAGCGGCAACGACACCTTCCGGATCGTCGGGAACACGATGCCGACGATGAGCGACACCTCGGGAAGCGATCACATCGATCTCAGCCAGCGCGGCACCGGTGCGTACCTCGCCATCCCCACGGGGATCGAGAAGGTCACCGGGACCAGATACGCAGACCGGATCGTCGGAAACAGCGGTGCCAACTACATCCAAGGGGGTGCCGGCAACGACACGATCTACGGCAAGAGTGGCAACGACTCGATCTCGGGCGGTGACGGCAACGACGTGATCGATCCCGGCACGGGAAACGACTCGATCTCGGGCGGAGGTGGCACCGACAAGCTGACGTACGCCAGTGCCACAGCGAGGGTCACCGTGCGACTGAACACCACCGCTGCCCAGGGCACAGGAGGAAGTGGCACTGAGCGGATCTCATCGATCGAGAGCCTCACCGGCAGCTCCTACTCGGACACGCTGATCGGCAACTCTTCTGCAAACGTCCTCTCAGGTGGTGCGGGCAACGACACGATCCGTGGCGGGGGTGGCAACGACTACGTCGATGGTGGAGTCGGACACGACAAGCTATACGGCGACTCGGGTGACGATCGGCTCTTCGGCAGCACCGGCTACGACTACTTGTACGGAGGCGTCGGTCGGGACTACGGCGATGGCGGTCCCGGTGCGGATCATCTGTACGGCATCGAGCGCCGACCGTAGCTGTGGTGGACACATGTTCGAGGCCTACCGCGTGGACCGCGATCTGCCGCTCTAACGGGCTCTTGGACGTATAGGGACTCATCCGGCCCCCTGCTGAGGGCGCAGAGACACCGTCAGGAGACGCACAGACGCTCATTTCGGTCACCGTTCCCCCTCAGGAGGGCCGGCGTGCGTGGAATCTGGGGGTCTACGGGGTAATATAGGGATTGGGTCGATCGTCCAAGGTTTCACCTTCCCGGCGCTGGTCGGCCCGTTGCATGCCCGACCGACACCATGTCCGATTCCGGACCGAAATGACAGGTGGATCGCACCGGTGACCGCTGCCGACCAGACGACTCCTATGCCGGACGACAAGACCACAGACGGAGTCGAGTACGACGCGTCTGCCATCCAGGTCCTCGAAGGGCTCGAAGCGGTCCGCAAACGACCGGGTATGTACATCGGCTCGACGGGAGCCCGCGGCCTGCACCACCTGATCTGGGAGATCGTGGACAACGCGGTCGACGAGGCGCTCGCCGGCTACTGCGACACCATCAAGGTGACGCTGCGTGATGACGGCTGGGTGAGCGTCTCCGACAACGGCCGAGGCATCCCGACCGACACCGCGGCCGGCCAAGAGGTCCCCGCCGCGACCCTGGCGCTGACCGTGCTGCACGCCGGCGGCAAGTTCGGCGGCGGCGGCTACAAGGTCTCCGGCGGTCTGCACGGTGTCGGTTCCTCCGTGGTGAACGCGCTCTCGACCAATCTCCACATGGAGATCAAGAACCGCGGTCGCCTGTGGGAGCAGGAGTTCACCAGCGGCGTACCCGACTACGACCTCCGTGAGGTGCGCGCGCTCGAGGAGGGCGAGCGCACCGGCACCACGATCTCCTGGAACGCCTCGAGCGACATCTTCGAGTCGACCGACTACAACCTCGAGACCATCTCGAGCCACTTCCGTGAGACCGCGTTCCTCAACAAGGGGCTGCGCATCGAGCTGCGCGACGAGCGCCCGGAGGCCTCCGCCATCGCCGAGGCCGTCGAGGACGGGACGATCGAGTCCGACACCGACAGCGCCGACGAGCTGCACAGCTCCGGCAACGGCGAGCGGGTGCTGGAGCAGTCCTTCTACTACGAGCGCGGGCTGGCCGACTACGTCGACCACCTCAACAAGCGCAAGAACCCGGTCTCCAGCATCATCGCCTTCGAGACCGAGACCGACGACAAGGCGCCCAACCCGATGAGCGTCGAGATCGCCATGCAGTGGCAGGCGTCCTCCTACAACGAGTCGGTCCACACCTTCGCCAACACGGTCAACACCCCCGGCGGCGGGACCCACGAGGAGGGCTTCCGTGCCGCGCTCACCACCCTGGTCAACCGCTGGGGCGAGGAGTGGGGTCTGATCAAGAAGAAGGAGGACCGGCTCACCGGTGACGACATCCGTGAGGGTCTCACTGCGATCATCTCGGTGAAGATCGGCGAGCCGCAGTTCGAGGGCCAGACCAAGGACAAGCTCGGCAACACCGAGGTCAAGGGCTTCGTGCAGGGCGCCGTCAACGACCAGCTCGGCGCCTGGCTGGAGCAGAACCCGGCCGAGGGCAAGGAGGTCATCCGCAAGTCGATGGCCGCGGCCTCGGCCCGGATCGCGGCTCGCAAGGCCCGTGACCTGGCCCGTAACCGCAAGGGCATCGGCGGTGGCGGCGGCCTGCCCGGCAAGCTCGCCGACTGCCAGTCGACCAACCCCGAAGAGTGCGAGATCTTCATCGTCGAGGGCGACTCCGCGGGTGGTTCGGCGAAGTCCGGCCGCGACCCGCGCATCCAGGCGATCCTCCCGATCCGAGGCAAGATCCTCAACGTCGAGAAGGCCCGGATCGACAAGGTCCTGGCCAACCAGGAGGTCCAGTCGATCATCTCCGCGCTGGGCACCGGCGTGCACGACGACTTCGACATCAACCGGCTGCGCTACCACAAGATCGTGATGATGGCCGACGCCGACGTCGACGGCCACCACATCAACACGCTGCTGCTGACGCTGCTGTTCCGGTTCATGAAGCCGCTGATCGAGCAGGGCTACGTCTACCTCGCCCAGCCGCCGCTCTACCGCCTGCGCTGGAACAAGCCGGCCGAGCACGAGTTCGTCTACTCCGACGCCGAGCGTGACGCCGTCATGCGTGACGGCCTCGAGCAGGGCAAGAAGCTGCCCAAGGAGAACCCGGTCCAGCGCTACAAGGGTCTGGGCGAGATGAACGCCGACGAGCTGTGGGAGACCACGATGGACCCCTCGCAGCGGCTGCTGCTGCAGGTCACCCTCGAGGACGCCGCCCACGCCGACGAGATCTTCTCCATCCTCATGGGTGAGGACGTCGCGGAGCGACGCTCCTTCATCCAGCGCAACGCCAAGGACGTCCGATTCCTCGATATCTGAGTCTCGCCGAGCCCCTAGATACCGATAGACGCACGCAGAAAGTGAAATCGTGACCGAGACTCCTCCGGAAGGCTCCGGGCAGACCGCTGCCGGCGGCCGGATCGAGACCGTCGAGCTGCAGGCCTCGATGCAGTCGAGCTACATCGACTACGCGATGGCCGTCATCGTCGGCCGCGCGCTGCCCGACGTACGTGACGGGCTCAAGCCCGTCCACAGGCGCGTCCTCTACGCGATGTACGACGGTGGCTACCGTCCCGACCGCGGGTTCTCCAAGTGCGCCCGCGTTGTCGGTGAGGTGATGGGTAACTACCACCCCCACGGTGACACCGCGATCTACGACACCTTGGTCCGGCTGGCGCAGCCGTGGGTGATGCGCAACCCGCTGATCCACGGCCAGGGCAACTTCGGTTCGCCCGGCAACGACCCGGCCGCGGCCATGCGTTACACCGAGTGCCGGATGGCGCCGCTGGCGCTCGAGATGGTCCGCGACATCACCGAGGACACCGTCGACTTCGGCCCCAACTACGACGGTCGCTCCCAGGAGCCGGCCATCCTTCCGGCCCGGTTCCCCAACCTGCTGGTCAACGGCTCGGCCGGCATCGCGGTCGGCATGGCGACCAACATCCCGCCGCACAACCTGCGTGAGGTCGCCTCCGGCGCCAAGTGGGCGCTCGAGCACCCCGACGCGACGCGCGAGGAGCTCCAGGACGCGCTGCTCGAGCGGGTCAAGGGCCCCGACTTCCCCAACGGTGCGCTGATCGTCGGCCGCGAGGGCATCGAGCAGGCCTACCGCACCGGCCGCGGCTCGATCACCCAGCGTGCCGTGATCGAGGTCGACGAGGACAGCAAGGGCCGCACCAACCTGGTGATCACCGAGCTCCCCTACATGGTGAACCCGGACAACCTCGCCCAGAAGATCGCCGACCTCGCCGACACCGGCAAGGTCCAGGGCATCGCGGACGTCAAGGACAACACCTCGTCCCGCACCGGGCAGCAGCTCGTGGTCGTGCTCAAGCGCGATGCGGTCGCCCGCGTCGTACTCAACAACCTGCTCAAGCACACCGAGCTGCAGACCAACTTCTCCGCCAACATGCTGGCACTCGTCGACGGTGTGCCGCGCACGCTCTCGATCGACCAGTTCATCTCCAACTGGGTCGAGCACCAGATCGACGTCATCCGGAGGCGTACGGCATTCCGGCTGCGCAAGGCCGAGGAGGACGCCCACATCTGGCGCGGCCTGGTCAAGGCGCTCGACCAGCTCGACGCGGTCATCGCGCTGATCCGCTCCTCCCCCGAGGTCGACGACGCCCGCCAGGGCCTGATCCGGTTGCTCGAGATCGACGAGGTCCAGGCCAACGCGATCCTCGACATGCAGCTGCGTCGCCTCGCGGCGCTCGAGCGGCAGAAGATCGTCGACCGCCTCGCCGAGCTCGAGATCATCATCGCCGACCTCGAGGACATCCTCGCCAACGTGACCCGCCAGCGTCAGATCGTCATGGACGAGCTCGACGAGATCGTCGCGAAGTACGGCGACGACCGGCGCACCCAGATCATCGCGGCCGACGGCGACCTCTCCATGGAGGACCTCATCCCCGATGAGGAGCTGGTCGTCTCGATCACCCGCGGCGGCTACGCCAAGCGCACTCTCGCGGGTGAGTACCGCACCCAGAAGCGCGGTGGAAAGGGCGTACGCGGCGCCACCCTGCGCGGCGACGACGTGGTCGAGCACTTCATCTCGACCACCAACCACCACTGGCTGCTCTTCTTCACCACCGCCGGCCGGGTCTACCGGATCAAGGCCTACAACCTGCCCGAGGCGGCACGTGACGCCAAGGGCGGTCACGTGGCCGGGCTCCTCTCGTTCCAGCCGGACGAGTCGATCGCCCAGGTTCTCGCGATCCGCGACTACGAGCAGGCGCCCTACCTCGTGCTGGCCACCCGCTCCGGTCTGATCAAGAAGACGCGGCTCGGGGACTACAACTCGCCCCGCCAGGCCGGCGTCATCGCGATCAACTTCCGCGAGGACGACGACGAGCTGATCGGTGCCGAGCTGGTCAACTCCGAGGACGACATCCTGCTGGTCTCCCGTAAGGGCCAGGCGATCCGGTTCCGTGCCGACGACAACCAGCTGCGGCCGATGGGCCGGGCGACCTCGGGTGTCACCGGCATGAAGTTCCGGGAGAGCGACTCCCTGCTGTCGATGTCGGTCATCCGGGCCGAGCACGTCGCCGCCGAGATCGCGGCCGGGCTCTCCGAGGCCAACGAGGACACCGCGGACGTCGCGGCTCCCGTCTCCGGTGCCGAGTCGCCGGACGAGGTCAAGGAGCAGTTCGTCTTCACCATCACCGATGGTGGTTTCGCCAAGCGTACGAAGATCTCCGACTACCGGCTGCAGTCCCGCGGTGGTCTGGGCATCAAGACGATGGCCCTGGCCAACGCCGATCGCGGCGGTCTGGTCGGTGCGTTCATCGTGGTCGACGGCGACGAGATCCTCTCGATCACCGCGACCGGACAGGTCGTACGCAGCCCGATCAACGCCGACTTCCGGGCAACCGGTCGCTCCACCCAGGGCGTCAAGTTCGTCTCGCCCAAGAAGGGTGACTCGGTCGCCGTCGTGGCACGCTCCGTCGAGGCCCGCGAGGTCGACGATGACATCGTCACCGGGACAGAGGTTGCGGATGATGTAACAATCGGTGGAGACGACGAGCACGGAGCGTCGACCGAGACCACGACGGAAGATGAATCCTGATGACGGACCGCACCGCCGACCGCACGACTGGGGGAGTCGCGATGACCGAGCGGAACGAGACCGCAGCGCAGCCGGTGACCCAGCGGATCACGGACACGGTCGCCAACGCGGCCAGGCGCACCACCTCGGCAGTGGCCTCGACCGCCCGCACCTCCGGCCCTGCCGGCGCGGAGCGGGACGCGGTCAGCGGCTCCTCTCGCCGGGCCCGGTTGAGCCTGAGCCGGATCGACCCGTGGTCGGTCATGAAGATGGCCTTCCTGCTCTCGATCGCGCTCAGCGTCGTGGTGATCGTCGCCGTCTTCGTGATCTGGTCCGTGCTCGGTGCCGCCGGTGTGTGGGACTCGATCAACCAGGCGGTCCAGGACGTCGTCGGTGACTCCAGCGCCGGCTGGAACGTCCAGGACTACCTCGGCCTCGCCCGCGTCATGGGCTTCACCATGGTCGTCTCGGTCGTCAACATCGTCCTGATGACCGCCGTCGCCACCCTTGCGGCGTTCCTCTACAACATGGCTGCCGCGCTCCTGGGCGGCGTCGAGGTCGAGCTCACCGAGAACTGAGCCACACGCGCACCGAACCAAGGAGGGCAGGGGTCTCATTGAGGCCCCTGCCCTCCTACGTTTCAGGACTCGCTTCGTTTTGGTGGTGGCCTGTGCTGCCAGGTAATGTTCCTCTCGCCCGCTGGTAGGGGCTTCCACCCTCCAGTTGGCGCCTGCGCTTATAGCTCAGACGGTTAGAGCACCACACTGATAATGTGGGGGTCGGAGGTTCAAGTCCTCCTAAGCGCACAGCACTCGCCCTGGACTCCGGTTCGGGGCGTTTCTGCTTGTCAGACGTCTGTCGCCCGTCATGCCGGGAGCGACAGGTCCCGATGACGCAGGGCGAGGGCTCCGGCCACGCCCAGCACCACGCTGGTCACGGCCAGGCCCAGGATCGGGCCGTAGCTGATCGCGACGGCGGGCGCGTTCGGAACGTGGCTGAACGGCGAGAGGTCCGAGAGCCAGGCGGGAAGCCCCATGGAGGGGCCGAACATCGGGCCGACGGAGACACAGAACACCACCAGCAGCCAGGACAGACCGACGGACCACCGCGGCAGCACCATGACGACGGTGACGACGGCAGCACCGAGCACGCCGATGGCGGGGAGCTGAACGAGCGCTGCGCCGACCAGGTCGCGCAGCAGCGATGCGGTCCCGCCGAGCGCCTGCCCGCCCGCGACGCTCATCGCCGTGGCATAGACGAGCATCAGGGCCGTAGCCCCGACCAGTGCGTTCACTGCGTACGCACCCAGCCAGCGCAGCCGGGAGACGGCGGTGCCGAGAAGGGGCTCCACGGTGCCCTGCGCCTCGTCGTGTCGTAGCCGGAGCAGCAGTGTGACGACATAGATCGCCACGGCCATCCCGGCGATCTGCATCATCGACGCCCAGTAGGCGCCGAGCAGGTCGACACCGCCGCCGAAGGTCTCGTACCACTCCGTCGCCGCTCCTTCGAGACCCTCGATCCGGTCGCTCAGCGCCCCGAAGATCAGCCCGAACCCGAGCATGCCGACCGTCCAGCCCAGAAGGACACCACGCTGCAGCCGCCAGACCAGGCCGAAGGGACTCAGCAGCGCGGGACTCGCGTGCGCGGCGCCGCGCCGTTCGGGCCAGATCCCCCGGCCGACATCACGTCGGTCGATGAGCACGAGCGCCAGTCCGAAGAGCATGCCCGTGACGATCGCGCCCAGCGCCACCGGCCACCAGAGATTGTCGGCGAACGGTCTCATCTGCTGGCCCCAGCCGATCGGAGAGAGCCAGGCCGGCCAGGCGCTGCTGACCCGGAGGGCGGCGGAGTCCACGGTCCCGAGCATGTTGCCCAGAGCTGCGAACATGAACGACACCCCGAGAGCGGCGCCGGCGAACCCGATCGCGCTGCGGGCAGTGGATGCCAGCTGGGACGTCACCGCGGCGACACCGGTGAAGGCCACCCCTACGACAGCGATCGATGCGCCTCCCGCGAGCGATCCGGCCAAGGCCTGTCCGGCGACAGCCATGGCGAGGCCGAGCATCAGGGCCAGAACGGCGTTGGCGGCGAGGGTGACGACCACGGCTGCGGTCAGCGACGCGTAACGGCCGACGACGCCCGCTGCGAGCATCTCCTGACGGCCGAGCTCCTCGGCCTGGCGGGTGTGCCGGACCACCGCGAGCACGCTCATCATGGCGGCGAGCACGGCCAGGGTCAGAGCATCGCGGTGCAGGGTGTAGCCACCGATGCTGGCGCCGGTCACCAGGCCGAGCACCCGCATGCCCGGGTTCTCCACCACGATCTGGGTATCGGGCCCGAGCAGCTCAGGATGTGTCATGTAGTTGTCGTCGAACAGCGCGGTCGTGGCTGCCAGGAACGCCGCCATCCCCAAGATCCAGGCAGGAAGTACGATCCGGTCGCGCCGGAGCGCGAGCCGAACCAGACGTACGGTCCCGGTGAAGCCGCTCATCGAGTCGCCACCATCCCGGGGCCGCCGGTGCGGTCGTGAGCCGAGCCGTCCTCGCCGTAGTGCCGCATGAAGAGCTCCTCCAGGGTGGGAGGAGAGGTGGTCATCGACCGCACCTCCAGGTTGACCAGGCGCTCGAGCACCCGGTTCAGCTCGCCCGCGTCGACGCTGAACTCCGCGTGCCCGTCCTGGACGTGCGCGTCGTGGACGCCGACCCAGCGGGTCACCGACTCGATCGGCCTGGCGGTGTCGACGACCACCGACGTACGCGTGAGGTGGCGCAGCTCCTCGAACGTGCCGGACTCGGCGGCACGGCCGGAGCGGATGATCGTGACGCGGTCGCACAACGCCTCCACCTCGGAAAGGATGTGGCTGGACAGCAGGATGCTTCGCCCGGCCGTGCGCAGGTCCTGGACGACCTCCTGGAAGACGACCTCCATCAGCGGGTCCAGCCCTGAGGTGGGCTCGTCGAGCAGATAGAGCTCCACGTCGGAGGCGAACGCCGCCACCAGGGCGACCTTCTGCCGGTTGCCCTTCGAGTAGGCCCGGATCTTCTTGGTCGGGTCGAGCTGGAAGCGCTCGAGCAGGTCCTCCCGACGGGCCGAGTCGAGCCCGCCCCGCAGGTCGGCCAACAGGTCGATCACCTCACCGCCGGTGAGGTTCGGCCACAGGTTCACCTCGCCCGGCACGTACGCCAGCCGTCGGTGCAGCTCCACCGAGTCGCGCCAGGGGTCACTGTCGAGCAGGGCGACGTTTCCGGCGTCGGCGCGCAACATTCCGAGCAGGACGCGGATCGTGGTGGTCTTACCCGATCCGTTCGGTCCGAGGAAACCGTGCACCTCCCCCGTCTCGACCTTCAGATCGAGGCGGTCCAGGGCCCTTGTCCCGGAGCCGAAGTCCTTCACCAGTCCAGATACCGCAATCGCGCTCACCGACGTCACTTCCTCCACAGCCGCGTCCGGAGGTTCACATCCCCGATCTCGAGCACATCGCACCCCGGGGAGGAACCGGCAGGGACGAACGCCGCTCGTTGACGTGGCTTAGGTCTCTCCGTACCAGGGCGGATGACCACCGTCCGCCACTCAGAGCCGACTGGACGCGTCGTGGTCGTGGGTCGGAACGACCCGCATGAGGTGACGAGCCAGGTGCAGGCGGTGGAGGGTGGCGAAGGCGGCGTCGCGGTCCTCGTCGACGAGGTCTCCGGGGAAGGCCGGCTTCTGTCGGATCAGGTCGACCTGGTCGTAGTGCCAGGCGGCGTCGCCGGCGATCAGGACCCAGCCGGAGGCGGTCCGGGCGAGGACGCCGATGCTGCCCGGCGTATGGCCGGCGAGCTCCACGAGCAGGACGGAGCTGTCGCCGAACAGGTCGTGGGAGGCGGTGAAGGTCGCGACGGGCGGGCCGTCGAGGTCGTACGTCTCCACGGGCCGGCCATCGGTGAGGGCCGGGCGCACTCCGCCGACGGGCGGGCGACCGGGGCCGAGGATCCAGTCGCGCTCGATGGTGCGGAGGCGTACCGGGAGACCGGGAAGGTCCAGGAGTCCGCAGACGTGGTCCCAGTGGGCGTGGGTCGGAAGTGCGAAGTCCGGCTCGACCAGTGCCGTTCGCAGCGAGTCGATGGTGGCAATGGTGTCGGCCGGCGGTGTGACCAGGCGTCGCAGCATGGCCGGGAGCTCGCTCAGGGCTCGTTCGGGGGCGTCGCGGCAGTAGGACGGATCGACGACGAACGTCGCCTCCGGATGACTGATGACGAAGCAGGTCATCGCGTTGCGTACGCGCCGGCGGAGGCCGGCGCCTTCGATGAGGCCACCGGCGGGCAGGCTGCGCGGGACCTGAGGCATCGTGCTGACCGTCACCGTTCTGTCGCCTTGGGGCAGGCCGGCGTCGGTGATCGAGGAGAGCAGCCGTTGGTCAGGGCGGCGGGGACGCAGCAGGCCGCGGCCGAATCCACCCAGGGCTCCGACCAGCTCGCGGGCCGTCGGGGTGGCGGGAGTAGCAGTGGGATCGCTGGTCACACAGGGAACGTACCGACCACAGGACGGCGGGCCAACCGACCAGGGTAGGAACCGCGTGCGAACATCACCGTCATGACGAAGATCGACCTTCCGTTCGACCTCGATTCGATCCCGGGACGTACGCGCCGGTGGGTCAGGGGCGGGATGAAGCGCACCGAGAGGTGGGGGCAGCGGCTGGGTGGTCGCGTCGGCCCGCTCATCCCCAACACCCTCGCCACCGGTGGCGCACACGACTGGACGCCGCAGGGGCTGGGCTACGACCCCGAGACCAACCTGCTGGCCCAGAGCTACTACTCCCACGACAAGGGTTCGGCGCTGGTGCTGGTCGACCTGAAGAGCGGCAAGTCCGCGGCGGAGGTGCTGCTCGTGGGTTACAACGGAAAGGCGGGGCCCGGGCACGCCGGCGGCGTCGCGATCGACGGCGACGACGTCTGGGTCTCGAAGGGTGCGGGCGGCGCCGGTCGGCTCTACCGCTATTCGCTCTCGGCCATTCGCGAGGCGGCGAAGGGCGCCGAGGTCGAGCCGATCGAGGCGCCGGCGAAGGTGGCGGCCGGCTCCTACTGCCGGATCCGTGGCGATCGCCTCTACGTGGGAGGCTTCGGCAACCAGACGCTGTTCGCCTACGCGAAGGGCGAGAACGGCGAGTGGGACTTCGCCGAGCCGGTCGTCTCCACCACGACCCCGCCCAAGGTCCAGGGCGTCGTCGTGCGCCGCGACGAGTACGTCTTCTCCTCCTCGTTCGGGCGTCACCGCCCGAGCACCATCTTCGTCTGCGAGCGGAGGTCCGACGGCGGTGTCGGCGCGGTCCGGCGCAAGTTCAAGTTCCCGAACATGGCCGAGGCGATCGTCGAGGTCTCGGGCGAGCTCATCGCCACCTACGAGTCCGGCGCCTCTCCCTACAGCCGGCCCTCTGCGTACGGGTTCGGGCTGGTGACCGGCCGGATGTGGGCGAGCACCCACATGACCTGTACCCCCATCGCCTCCCTGGGCCTGGCGCCCGATCCCGAGGCCGGTTGATTTCGTACGCCTCAGGGCGGGCCGGTACGCTTTCCAGGTCTAACGGGCAGCAATGCTCACCACGACCCGCAGGAGATGACATGAAGAAGATCGTCCTCGTACTGCTGGCCGCGGCCGGCATCATCCTCGCCAAGAAGAAGCTCGACCAGTCGAACCCCGAGAAGGGTCACTGGGCCGCGGCGACCGACAAGGTGAACTGACCGACGGACACCCGTCCGGGGCGTTGGCGCAATTGGTAGCGCACCTGCTTTGCAAGCAGGGGGTTAGGGGTTCGAGTCCCCTACGCTCCACCAGGTCAGAGGCTGGTTTCCGCCTCGCGACCAGGCCGATTCGGCCAATACGCTGAGCCTGCTCAGACATCGTGGCCCCGCCGGATCGACGGGGCCACGAGCAGTAGTGGAGATCAGAACGTGCGTCGCACTGTGACCGTGGTGGTCTTGCCGCTTCGGATGTTCTTTGTGATCAGTACAGCCTTGGTGAACTTGTTGGTCCGCTGGAAGCCGGTGAAGCGGTGCCGGAACTCGCCGATGTTCGTGTCAACGCCAACGTTGACGACCTTCGACTTCTCCTGGAAGCCGGCCGGAGTCCACAGGCGTACGGTGAGTCGGTACTTGCCGATCCGGTTCGCCTCGCCCTCGACCCGGACGACGCCGGAGTCGCGGCGCACGGTGATCTGGGAGGACGGGCCCATGCCGATGACTCGGTTGGGGTTCTGGTCGACGCTTCCGACGCAGAGGACCGAGTAGTCGCCCGAGAAGTACAGGCCCATGACCGGCTTCGGCCAGGCGCGGGTGGACTTCGTGGTGTCGCGTACGACGCCGTCGACCGGGTGGAGCATCTCTGGCTCGGTCGACGGAAAGGATGGCTCGCTGTTGCCGACCATCGTGAATCCGGACCAGTTCGGCCTCTTCACGTCACGAATCACGGACGTTCCGATGGTGCCACCGGTGGGCGAGCGCCGGGCGCCGACGGTGATGACACCAGCGCCGCCCTGGCAGGCGCTTGTGACATTGACAGAGGGGGTGGTCGCTGCCTGCGCGGAACCGCCGAGTGACAGGGTCGCTGCCCCGAGTGCGAGAGCGGCGGCAGCAAGCGTGAACTTGCGGAGCATGGGGGTCTTCCTTCGAAGTCGAGGCGCGCTGCAACGTGCGGCGCGCCTGCATTGAAACACCCTGGCAGGTATCCGTCAGTGAATTCGGCACACAGAACCCCAACAGCGCTCGTAGAGCAGGGTTAGGTTCGAGTCCCCTACGCTCCACCAGAATCGAGGCTGCCGAGTGAGCATCAGCAGCGAGGTCTACACCGAGGTCTCTCCGACCCGTGAGGTCAACGAGGATTTCGTGCTCGTCGGGCAGGACTTCGTCATCGTGCTCGACGGGGCGACGCCGGTCGCCGGGCTCGAGAACGGCTGCATCCATGACGTGCCGTGGCTGGTGCGCCAGCTGGGTCTCCGGCTGGCTGAGGGAATCACTGCGCCGGACAACGCCGATCTGGCCAGCATCCTCGAGCGCGCGATCGAGCAGGTCTGCGACGCTCACGCCGACACCTGCGACCTCGACGACCCCAACAGCCCGTCCTCGACGGTTGCCCTCCTGCGCGTGCGCGGCGGACGGGCGGACTATCTGACCCTCGCGGACTCGTTCGTCGTGTTCCGGATGGCCGATGGCAGCATCCGTCAGATCACCGACGACCGGCTCGACCACCTCGACGACTACTCGGTGGCCGCGTTCGGCGCGGCACGCAACACCCCCGACGGGTTCTGGGTCGCCAGCACCGTGCCGGAAGCCGCTCGCCATGCCGTCACCGGCAGCATCGACCTCGGCTCGCAGCAGGTCCGCTCCATCGCCGTACTGACCGATGGGGCTGCGACGCTCGTCGAGCGCCACGGCCGGACCTGGGACCAGCTGCTCGACATCCTCGACATCGGCCCGGAGGAGCTGGTGCGGCGTACGCGAGAAGCCGACGAGGTCGCCGCCACCGGGTTTCACGGGAAACGGCACGACGACGCTACTGCCGTGCTCTGCCGCCTCGTCGGCAGCGTGTGACCTCAGGCACGCGGGGCTCTCGGCCTGGTCAGCCCGGCGTCGGGATCATCCTGTCGAGAACGGTGTGCAGGTGGTCGCGGAACCGGTCCAGGGTCGCTGCGTCGTCGGTGGCGACCCGGTTGCCGGCGGCATCGATGATGCCGGCCCGGGCGAAGGAGTGCGCGGTCCACACGATGGTGAAGACGAGCATCTCGACGTCGACGTCGGCTCCGATCCCGGCACGTGCCAGGGCGGTCCGCACTGCGCCCGCGACCTCGGCGATCAGCGGTCCGGCGAGGTCGCTCTCGAACTCGATGAGGTCCTTGCCCTCCGAGAGCCAGCGTCGCATCCACAGCGCCGGAACCTCGCGGTGCTCGAGGCAGAAGGCGAGGTACGCATCGACGAAGTCGATCAGTCCGGCCAGGGTCTCGGCAGGGGTCGGGCCCGTGGACTCCAGGTGCTTCAGTGCGTCGAGGACGACCGCGCGCTGGGCCTCGTGGGCGCGGCGCATGACCTCGCGATAGAGCTGTGGCTTGCTGCCGACGTGGTAGGCGACGGTGGCGATGTTGAGCCCGACGGCGTCCGCGATCGCGCGGGTGCTGGTGGCGTCGTAGCCGCGCTCCGCGAACAGATCCGTCGCGGCGACCAGGATCCGCTCTCGACTGTGGGTGTCGTCGGCGCGCTGGCTCATGGTCCCGAGGATAACCATCTCCATCACTTGTTGGAGAAATCCTCGGAAGAGCCTTGTCCTGCTCTCCATCATGCGATTGACTGACGCCCGATCAGATACCCAGGAGGGCTCATGGACATCACCGACGTGGCGGTGATCGGTGCCGGCGCGGCCGGCCTCACCGCGGCGAAGGCGCTGCTCGAGGAGGGCCTGTCCGTCACCGTGCTCGAGCGTGGCGACCGTCCGGGCGGGCTGTGGGCACGGGACAACGCGAGCGGCCTGTCGCCCGCCTACGACAGCCTCCACCTCAACACCAGCAAGGGCCGGACCGAGTTCGTCGACTTCCCGATGTCCGTCGACTGGCCCGACTATCCCTCGGCGGACATGATCGCCGGCTACCTGAGGTCCTATGCCGACGAGCACGGGGTGACCGAGCGGATCCGCTTCGGCACCACCGTCGTCGGCGTACGCCGCACCGGCGACGGGTGGGAGGTGACCTCGACCGGCCCGGACGAAGCGTCGACCACCACCGACGCATTCGACGCGGTCGTGGTCGCGAACGGCCACAACTGGGACCCGCGCTGGCCGTCGCCTGCCTACCCCGGTGACTTCGCCGGGCACCAGATGCACGCGCACGACTACCGCTCGCCGGACGTCTTCGCAGGTCAACGGGTGCTGGTGGTCGGGATGGGCAACTCGGCGATGGACATCGCCGTCGACGCATCCCACGTCAGCGACGGGCCGGTCCTGCTCTCGGCGCGGCACGGGACCCACATCGTCCCGAAGTACCTCTTCGGCCGTCCGGCCGATGCCACCGGGGCTGCCCTCGCGCGGCTCCCCTGGCGTCTCCGGCAGCGGATCGCGGAGACGATGCTGCGGGTCGCGGTGGGGCGGCCGGAGGCGTACGGGCTGCCGGCGCCGGCGGGCGGACTGTTCCAGAACCACCCGACGATCAGCGACACGATCCTGCACCGGCTGACCCACGGCGAGGTGGTCGCGCGGCCGGGGATCGAGCGCTTCGACGGTGCCACCGTCAGGTTCACCGACGGGAGCACGGACGAGGTCGACGTCATCGTCTGGGCCACCGGCTACCGGGTCAGCCTGCCGTTCCTCGGCACGGAGTGGACGGGCGAGGACCCGGAGTCGATGCCGCTGTTCATGCGGGTCTTCCATCTCGAGGACCCGACGCTCGCGTTCACCGGCCTGATGCAGTCGACCGGGGCCGCGCTGCCGGTCGTCGAGGCTCAGGCCAAGCTCGTCGCGGCCTGCTTCAGCGGCCGCTACGGGCTTCCCGCCCCGGCCGCGCAACGTGCCGCGGTGACCAAGGCGTACGCCGCGGCGCTGGCGCGGTGGGGCGCGAAGCGGCCGATGATGCGCATCGACTTCGACCAGTACGTCGCCGCGGTCCCGCGGGAGATCGCGTCCGGCACGGGCCGCGTCGGCCCGGCCCGGAACCCGTCCGTCACCAGCGAGGAGTCGCGCGCATGAGCAGGCAGAACCGGCAGGACGTACGCGGCAAGCGGGTCCTCATCACCGGAGCCTCCGGCACCATCGGCCGCGCGCTGGGCGCCCGCCTGGTGGCCCAGGGGGCACAGGTCGTCGGGCTCGACATCCGCCCGACCGGCGACGAGCTCTACCCGGTCGTCGCGTGCGACGTCACCGACGACGCGAGCGTCACGACCGCGGTCGCGGAAGCCGTCGGGCAGTTGGGCGGAGGGCTCGACATCCTCGTCAACAACGCAGGCATCGGCGGCCCGGCGCCCGCGGAGCTGCCTCCCGGCGAGGAGGTACGCCGCCAGCTCGACATCAACCTCGTCGGCACCTGGCGGGTCACCGCGGCCTGCGTCGACGCGCTCGTCGCCGACCGTGGCCGGGTGGTGATGGTCGCCTCGCGGATGGCGGTGCTGCAGCTGCCGCTGGCTGCTGCGTACGGCGCCTCCAAGCGGGCGATGGTCGCCTATGCCGACGCGCTGCGCCACGAGCTCGGCACCCATGTCGGGGTCACCTGTGTCTATCCGTCGGCGGTGCGCAGCCCGATCCACGACTCGACCGCGGCCGCGGGGCTCTCCCTCGAGGGGATGAGCAGCTACGAGCCGCTGGAGGGTGTCGTGGACGCGATCGTCCGTGCGGCCATGTCGACCCGCGTACGCCGCGACGTCACCACCACGCGCAGGGGAGCGCTCGAGTTCTTCATCGCCCGCCACCTGCCGGCCGTGTCGGACCGCATCGTGCGGCGCACCCTGGCCGAGCGGGCGCGGGCCGGCGCCTTCGACGGTGCCGACCTCGCCGTCGGCGTCGTGCGCCGCCACCGGGAGATGGCATGACCACGCTGCCGGCGGTGCGTCGCGCGCGCGTCGGCACCCTGTCGGAGTACGGCGTCGGCTCGGTCGGGATGGGCGTATGGGTGACCGTCCCGGGCCTGCTGCTCCTCTACTTCCTCACCGACGTGCTGGGTGTCGCGCCGTTCCTGGCCGGCCTGACGATCCTCGCGCCGAAGGTGATCGACGTGATCGTCCACCCGCTGCTCGGCTCGCGCTCGGATCGCGAGGCCGTACGGCAGGGACACCGACGCTCGATGATGACCCGTGGGGCCCTGCTGGGCGTCGCGATGGCCGCGCTGTTCGCCGTTCCCGGTGGCCTCGAGGGCTGGTCGGCCGCCGCCTGGGTCTGCTGCTGGCTGGTCGTCGGCAACCTGCTCTTCGCGAGCTTCCAGGTGCCCTACCTGACGACGGCGTCCGATCTCGACATCGACTACCACGAGCGCACCCGCGTCTTCGTCTACCGGATGGCGTTCCTGACCGTCGGGCTGCTCGGCGCGGGGGTGATCGCCCCGGCCCTGACCGCCTCCGGCAGCCGCGCGGCGTACGCCCAGATGGCCGTGGCCCTCGGGGTCGTCATCGTGATCACGGCGTTCGTCGCCATCCGAGGGGTCCGGCGGCTCACCGCCGAGTGCGGGGTGCGGCCTCCGGAGACGGGGTCGGCGCACTCGGTGCTCGACGACCTCCGGGTCGCGTGGCGCGACCGCAACTTCCGGTTCCTCGCGCTGTCCTACCTGCTGACGGGTACGACGACCCATCTGTTCCTGGCCGCGCTGCCCTTCGTGACCGACCACATCTTCGACGACAAGAAGCTGACGGCGCTGCTGATGGGCCTGTTCCTCGGACCGGCGCTGGTCGCGGGGCCGGTCTGGCGGGCGGTGTCGCGCCGCATCGGCAAGCAGCGCGGGCTGCTGCTGTGCCAGTCCATCTTCGTGGTGGGCTCGCTGGTCCTTCTGGCCGGCGCGGCGGTCGGGATCGCGGTCACCGCTCCCGCGGTCGTCGCGCTCGGCGTCGCGTTCGCAGGCCTGCAGCTGTTCGCGTTCTCGATGGTCCCCGACGCCGTGGACGCCGCCCGCTCCGCCGGGGTCTCCCGTGCGGGCGCCTACACCGGTGCCTGGACGGCGACCGAGGCGCTCGGCACCGCGCTCGGGCCCTACCTGTACGCCGGGGTCCTCGGCCTCGGTGGCTTCGTGTCCGGCACCGCCGGCGAGCACATCATCCAACCGCACTCGGCGCTGGTGGCCGTGGTCGTCGGGTTCACGATCGTGCCCGCCGTCCTGATGAGCGGCGCGATCCTGCTGCAGCGCCGTTACGAGCTCGACTCGACCGCGTCCTGAAGCAGGGCGGCGTACGCCGGTCGCAGCTCCTCGGACCGGGCCATGACCCGCTGGACGACGACGGCAGCGTCCTCGTCGGCCGGCGGTTCCGGCGCGTCGAGGACGCCGGCGAGGTGGTCCAGGCAGACGTGCCAGCCGACGGCGGAATCGGTGTTCCCGGTGGGACTGCCGAACCAGGTCACGAAGGTGAGGCGGGTGCCGTCGTCGGTGGGCTCGAGCTCGAAGCGGAGCAGGTCGGTCAGCTCCTCGCGGCCGTCCATCCCCCAGGTGAACTCGAAGGTCCGGGGCGGGTCCCAGACCCGCAGCTCCCCCTCCGAGACGTAGCTGTCCGGGTCGACCCCCATCTCCTCGATCGCGTCGGTGGTGCTCGCCAGCTCCAGGCCCTCGGGCCAGAACGGGAGACTCAGCCGCGCTCCGGCAACACGCTCCCCGACGATGTCCGTCGGGAACCAGTGCCGCAGGCCGTCCGTCTCGGTCAGGGCCCGCCACACCTTCTCGGGTGAGTGGCGCAGCTGGCGTACGTAGCGAAGGCCCGCCTTCTCGCCGTCGCGGAGCACCTCGCCCAGGGGTTCGGTCGTCTCGGTCATCTTTCAGTCCTCCTCGTGGTCGTTGAGCTGGTCCAGGTGGCGCTCGAGGGCGTCCAGGCGGTCGGCCCACATCCGGCGGAACGGCGCCAGCCACTCCTCCAGCTCGCGGAGCCGCTCGGGACGCAGCCGGTAGTGACGGCGCGGTCCGTCGACGCGTACGTGGACCAGGTCCGCCTCACCCAGTGTCCGCAGGTGCTTGGACACGTTCGGCTGGGCGAGCCCGAGGGTCTCCACCAGCTCGCTCACCCCCATCTCGCGCTGGCAGAGCAGGTCGAGGATCTGCCGACGGGTCGGGTCGGCGATCACGCTGAAGACGTCGCGGGCGGGCATGGATCCAATATGCCTTAATCGGAATATGCCTGTCAAGGCATGTGCTTCAGCGCAGCATCAGACCGCGATCGCGATCAGCGCGACCGCGGGCAGGACGGAGGCGGCGACGGTTCCGCGGATGCTGCCGCCGCGTGGGAGCCAGTAGCCGAGGGCGTCGGCGATCCCCATGAACAACGAGGCGAGCAGCATGTAGAGGCAGGTGACGACCACGACGGTGATGCCGGTGGACTCGTCGCCGAAGTTCACCATCCAGAGGCCGACGAGCGTGCCGATGCCGGCGAGAGCGTTGCGGGCGCCGATGCAGAACGACCACAGGTGGACGTTGCGGATGCCGTTCGGCTCGATCCCGAGGAACCGCTGGACCTCGGGGCGGTGGATGAAGAAGGCCTCGAAGGGGAAGACGGCGATGAGGATCAGGGCGGAGATGCCGGCACTGAGCTGAGCGACTGCGTTCATGTGAACCTGCTCGGGACGGGCCTCGGCGCGCGAGGCTGTGGAGATCGTGGAAGCAACACGCGTCCGGCGGAGCCCCGTGAGCAGACGGTCGTCTGGACACCGGAGAGCGGTATGATAGTCAGTCTTGCTGACTATATTGAGCAGGGTGCCGCACAGTGTCAAGGGGGTCAAGGGGGTCTAGGGGTTCGATGGACGTCGCAACTCTCATGCTCATCGCCTACCGGGCGATGGACGAACGGGTCATCTCCGCGATGCGGGACGCCGGCTACGACATCACCGTCGCGCAGGCCCGGCTCGCCCAGCGGATCGCCGAGGACGGCTCGCGGCTGGTCGATCTGGCCGAGCAGGCCCAGGTCACCAAGCAGACCGCGAGCGTGCTGGTCGTGGCGCTGGAGCGGGAAGGGCTCGTCGAGCGGGTCCCGGACCCGGTCGACGGTCGGGCGCGCCTGATCAGGTTCACGGCCGCCGGGCAGGACGCCGCTGACCGCGCTCGCGAGGTGGTGATGGGCGTCGAGCAGGAGTGGAACGATCACCTCGGCCCCCGCCTGGCCTCAGCCCTGCGGGAGGCGCTCACGTCGCTGCGCGAGCTCGTCGATCCGTACCGGTGAGGTCAGCCGATCGTGGCCGTCAGCAGGACGATCCCGACGATGTAGAGAACGACCGAGAGTACGCCGCCGGCGACCACGACGAGAACGGCGAGCTTCTTGCGGGCCAGGCGGACGATCCCCCAGATGCCGAAGACGAGCCAGCAGATCCACGGGGTGAAGACCATGACCGCGACGCCGATGTTCATCATCGTGTAGTTGCAGGTCTCGAAGCACCCATCGCTGGCCATGATGGAGAAGGCGCCGAAGAAGCTGGCCATGACGCTCGCGCCGAAGCCGAGCACGATCAGGACGATCGTCAGCACCACGTCGGCCGTCGAGCCACCGAACCCTGCCGTTGTTCTCGGTGTCGTCCCCGGTGGCGTCATCGCTGTCATGGTGCTCAGGATAGGGGTCGGAACGGGCCGCGTGAGTCTTCGAGAAACCGCGCCAGACGGGCAAATTGCTGGTAACTGGCAGACCGCAAGGGAGATACATTCCCTAAACAGGTTCACGGCGATTGCGCAAGGGGCCTAATACCTATCGTCTCGATATTTGGACCTATCACTCGTTTGAATTCCGTACGGCGGAACAAAGTGGTCTCGAACTTAGGAAACCCTTTGGTGCGGGCGCCAGAAAACGCTTCTGACGAACCCCTCCACCGCAAAGTCCGAGAGGTCAATGTCGTGGGCGCAGAGTCCGTAGTCACCCGGGTCGAGATGACCCCAGCAGAGTCCCAGGCCGCAGCCGAGCTGTCGGAGTCGTTGCTCGCCCGGTTCGAGAGCCCGGTCTCTTCGGAGTTCCTCGAGACCGCGCCGTTCCTCGGCGGTGAGCTTCCCGACAGCGTCGCCAAGGCGATCCGCGCATTCCGCTACGGCGATGCGACCGACGCCCTGGTGGTCAGTGGGCTTCCGGTGACCGCCGGCCCCACCCCGCCGCACTGGAACCACCCCGACGCCCAGGCGCCGCACATGGCCGACTTCTGGCTCGCGCTGATCATGGCTCAGCTCGGTGACGCCGTCTCCTGGTCCTCGCTGCAGGGTGGCCAGCTGGTCAACAACATCCTGCCGATCCAGAAGCAGGAGAGCCTGCAGACCGGGCACAGCAGCGACGTCGTGCTCGACCTGCACATCGAGGACGCGTTCAGCAACCTTCGCTGTGACCACCTCGGACTGATCGCTCTGCGCAACGAGGACATGATCCCGACCACCGCGGTCGGCATCAGCTCGATCGACGTGACCGGCCCTGAGTACGCTCCGCTGTTCGAGCCGCGCTACGTGATCCACCCCGACGACGAGCACCTGCGCAATCTCCGCGAGGCCGGCGTCAACGAGGCCGAGCTGCTCGCCGCGCCGACCGCGGTGCTCTCCGGCTCACCCCAGGCCCCCGACGTCCGTCTGGACCCGCCCTACATGGCGGCTCTGCCGGGCGACGTCGAGGCCGACCGGGCGCTCCAGCTGCTCATCATGGAGCTCTCCGCGAACGTCGAGGACGTCGCGTTGGCCCCGGGCGAGATCCTCATCGTCGACAACCACCGTGCGCTGCACGGCCGCAAGCCCTTCACGGCTCGCTACGACGGCACCGACCGTTGGCTCCGCCGCCTCACGACCGTCAAGGACCTGCGCCGCAGTCGGGTCGCTCGGTCCGAGGCCTCCTCGCGGATCATCGACCCGGTGCTCGAGCCTCTTCCCGCATCCCTTGAGCTCACAGGCGCTGGTCGCTGACGCTCGGGATCAAGG
>NZ_JBHVGB010000045.1:0-34921 GCF_042801335.1 Nocardioides sp. NPDC057577
GCTTTGGCGGCGGCTCCCCCCCGGGCGGCGGTGGGGGCACGGTATGCCCACCGGGGCCGACGTACGTGACGCCTCGGCCGACCTGCCTGACGTCTCGGCAGGGTCTTGTCAGCTGGCCAGCTTTCCGAAGTTGGAGCGGTGGAAGACCAGGGGCTGGCCGGCGCCGTGGTCGGCGGCGTGGAGCTGGAGAAGTACGACGATGTGGTCGCCGGCCTCGACCTCGCGATAGACGGTGCAGTCGAAGCGTGCCAGGCCCTCGTCGAGGGTGAGGGCGCCGTCACGGGACGAGCTGACCACGAGGCCGTCGAAGCGGGAGTCGACCGGCCCAGCGAGCCGCCGGCAGACCTCGCCGTGATGCTCGGCGAGCACGGTGACCCCCAGGTGAGCCGATCGGCGCAGGTCGGGCCAGGTCTTCGAGGTCCGGGCCACCGAGAAGGAGACCAGGGGCGGGTCCAGGGACACCGAAGTGAACGAGGAGGCCGCCAGCCCGATCGGCTTGCCGTCGATCAGGGCGGCGACCGCGACCACACCGGTGGGAAAGACCCCGAACGCCTTCCTCAAGGCTTGGGGATCGAGATCCTGGTTGGTCGTCAGGGGAGGTACGTTCGTCATCTCTGGTCCTCTCGTCGTGATGTCATCTACTCGATGAGCCCGGGTTCGACGACCGTGCTGAAGTCGACCTTCTCGGGGATCTCGCCTGCCTCGAAGAAGGCATCGGCCAGCTGCTGCTCGGAGGCGATGTGCTCCTCGGTCACCGGGCCGACCACGGAGGCCTTCTTCGCCGCCACTTCGCTGGTCGTCGAGACCGGGAGGCCCGACTCGGAGGCCCAGCCCTCGCCCCACTTGTCGGGGTTCTCCTGTGCCCATTCGAAACCGTCCCTGACCAGGCCGACGAAGTGCTCGATCGACTCACGGGTGTCGGTCTCCTCCAGCGAGGCCGCCGAGGCGATCTCGAAGGCGAGGTACGGGTCGGTGGTGCCGCCCTCGTCGGCCGTGATGTCGACGGCACCGTCCTCGTTGACTGCCTGGGTGACGAACGGGTCCCAGATCGACCAGGCATCGACCTCGCCGGCCTGGAACGCCGCCAGCCCCTCGGCGGGCTGGAGGTACTGCGGATCGACGTCGTCGAGGGTCAGACCGACCGACTCCAGCGCCAGCAGCAGGTGGCCATGGGCGGAGGTGCCCTTGCCGACGGCGATCTTCTTGCCCTTCAGATCGGCGGAGGACCTGATGTCGGACCCCTTCGGGACCAGGATCGAGTCGGTCTTCTCGTCCTGCTCCTCGACGGTGGCGATGACCTTGAAGGCTGCGCCGGCCGCGGCTCCGAAGATCGGCGGCGCCGAGCCGACCCAGGCCACGTCGATCTGGTCGGCGGCAGCCGCTTCGATGATCGGCGGCCCGGCGGTGAACTCCGACCACTCGATCTCGTAGGGCAGGTCCTCCAGCAGACCGGCCTGGGTCAGCACGGAGCGGATGCCGTCCTTCTGGACGCCGACCCGAAGAACGGGCTTGCCCTCGTCGGCCGAGCCGGACGAGCCACAGGCGGCGAGTGCACCGCCGAGAAGGACGAGCGCGGCCGGGGCCACGAGAAGTCGCGTCAGGATGCTGTGTGGGGACATGGTTGGGATGCCTTCTGTCTGTCGGTGGGGGTCATGCGGCCTGGTCGACGACGCCCAGGAGCGCCAGCAGCGCCGCTCGGCGCTCGACGATCTCGGGGTGGTCGCGTCGACGCGGGTGCGGCAACGTGATCTGCTCGTCGTGGACGATGGCGCCCTCGTCGATGAGGATCACCCGGTCGGCGAGCAGGAGGGCCTCCTCGACGTCATGGGTGACCATGAGGACGGCCGGGCGATGGACGTCGACCAGGCGGCGTACGAGATCCTGGGCGGCGATCCGAGTGAGCGCGTCCAGGGCACTGAACGGCTCGTCGAGGAGGAGCAGATCCGGCTCACGCACGAGCGCGCGGGCCAGAGCCACCCGTTGGCGCTGGCCGCCGGAGAGCTGGCGCGGCCAGGCCTTCTCGCGCCCGTCCAGGCCGACCTCCACGAGCATCTGCCGGGCGTGGGCGACGGCGCCGGGGCCCCGCAGACCCAGCGAGACATTGTCGAGGACCGTACGCCACGGGAACAGCCGTGGGTCCTGGAAGACGACCGCCGGGGCGGTGCCGGTGACCACCGTCCCGGTGGCGCCGGTGTCGAGGCCGCCGACGATGCGCAGCAGGGTGGACTTGCCGCTGCCGGAGCGGCCCAGCAGGGCCACGAACTCCCCGGAGCGGATCTCCAGATCGATCCCGGCGAGCACCTCGTGCTCGCCGAAGGCACGGTGAACTCCCGCCAGCGAGGCGACGGCGCTCATGCGCCTCTCCCTTCGTCACGCCAGCGCAGCGCGCGGCGCTCGAGCAGTCGTACGGCCCAGTCGGTGAGCAGACCGAGCACGGCGTAGCAGAGCAGGCCGACCACGATCACGTCGGTCTGCAAGAAGTCGCGCGCGTTGTTGATCAGGAAGCCGAGACCGGCGCCGGCATTGACCTGCTCGGCCACGATCAACGCGATCCAGGCCATGCCGAGTGCCTGACGCAGCCCGACCAGCAGGCCGGGCGTGACCGCCGGCAGGTACAGGTGGCGCAGGCGCTCGGACCAGGTGAGCCGCAGCGCGCCGGCCACCTCGGCGAGGTCCGGGTCGACCCCGCGCAGCGCCGCGACCAGGTTGAGGTAGAGCGGCACGATCACGAAGAGCGCGACCAGGTAGATCTTGGGCTCCTCCTTGATCCCGAACCAGATGATGAACAGCGGCACCAGTCCGAACAGCGGCAGTGTCCGCAGCATCTGGACCAACGGGTCGACCAGGGCATCACCCAGAGCGCTCAGGCCGACGATCCCACCGAGCACGAACGCGATCAGCGCCCCGAGCACGAAGCCGAGAGCGGCGCGGCGCGCGGAGACGGCGATCGCCTCCTGCAGCTGCCCGCTGCCGATCAGCTCCCAGGCGGTGCCGGCCAGCTGCACCGGCGAAGCCAGGGTGCGTTCGTCGAGGACCCCGAGCGAGGAGAGCAGCTGCCATACCGCCAGCACGAACACCGGGCTGAGCGAACGCAGGACCTTGAGCGTACGCGGCGCGAGCACGCTCCGGCGTGCCGAGACCTTCCGCCCGGCGGGTGCCGCTCCGGCGACCTCCTCGGCGACCGGATCGGCCGCAGCAAGACCGGCCACCTGGCTCATCGAGGAGCCCCGAACGGGACCGCGGCCCCGCGGCCGGCGACCGGGGCCGGGTGGGACCACAGACCCCGGCGGGCGAGCTCGGGCAGGACCCCCTCGCCGAACCAGTAGGACTCCTCCAGGTGCGGGTAGCCCGAGAGCACGAACTCGGTGATCCCCACCGCGTGATAGGCCTCGACCAGGTCCGCGATCTCGGTGTAGGAGCCGACCAGTGCCGTCCCGGCACCACCGCGGACCAGCCCGACCCCCGCCCACAGGTTGGGATGGATCTCGAGCCCGTCGCGCGAGCCCTGGTTGAGCTCCAGCATCCGCCGCTGGCCCTCCGAGACGCTGCGGGCGAGCCCTGCCTGGACACGCGTGATGTCCTCGTCGGAGATGTTCTCCAGCAGCCGGTCCGCCTCGGCCCATGCTGCCGACGACGTCTCGCGGGCGATCGAGTGCAGGCGGATCCCGAAGCGGAGCTCGCGCCCGCGGTCGGCGGCCAGCTTCTTCACGCGTGCGATCTTCTCCGCCACCGCGGCCGGCGGCTCACCCCAGGTCAGGTAGACGTCGGCATGCTCGGCGGCGACCTCCAGCGCGGCAGGTGAGGAGCCGCCGAAGTAGACGTCCGGGACCGGCGTGGGCCGCTGCTCCAGGCGCGCGTTCTCGACCGAGAGATGCTTCCCGGAGAAGGTCACCGTCTCCCCCGCCCAGAGCCGGCGGACGATGTGCAGGAACTCCCCGCACCGCTCGTACCGCTCGTCCTTGGCCAGGAAGTCGCCGTACATCCGCTGCTCGTGGTCCTCACCGCCGGTGACGACGTTGAGGAGCAGCCGCTGCCCGGACAGGTTCTGGAAGGTGCCGGCCATCTGTGCGGCGAGGTAGGGCGAGACCGAGTCGGGCCGGAAGGCGACCAGGAACTTCAGCCGCTCCGAGAGGGAGCTGAGCATCGCGGTCGTCACCCAGGCGTCCTCGCACCACGCGCCGGTCGGCGTCAGCGCCGCCTCGAACCCGAGCTGCTCGGCGCTGCGTGCGATCTGGCCGAGATAGGGCACCGTCGCCGGACGGCCCGCCGCCAGCGCACTGACGCCGTGACCGCCGCCGATCACGTGACGGCCGTCGCCGCCGTTGGTCGGGAGGAACCAGTGGAACTTCAGAGTGCTCATCGCTGCCTTTCAGGTGGGATGTGTGGGGGATGTGGGGATGTCAGATCTGCCCGTGCCGAGGCGGCGGGGTCCGGTCGACTGCCCAGCGCCCGAGGTGCTGGACCTTCCAAGCCGCCGGGTCGTGGAGGGTGTGGGTGCGTGCGTTGCGCCAGTGGCGGTCGAGGTTGGTGGACGTCAGAGCCGCCCGGGCGCCAGAGACCTCGAGCAGCCGGCTGGTGACGTCGACCGACACCTTCGCGGTCGACGCGCGGGCGGCCGCCACCGCCAGGCTCGCCTCCGCGGCCGACTCGGCGGTGAGGTCCGCGTCGGCCTCGTCGACGCGGCGACCCGCCTCGGCGAGGAGCGCCTCGGCGCTGCGAACGGCCAGCTCCATCTCGCCGAAGGCGTGGACGACCAACGGGTCCTGCGCGGCCGTCTCGACCCCCGCGAACGCGACGGCGTCTGCGTAGGGGCGGGACTTCGTGCGGACGAACTCGGAGGCCTCGTCCAGGGCACGCCGGGCGATCCCTGCGTCGATGGCCGCGTGCAGCAGCTGGGCGAAGGCGCCGTAGGTCGTCGGCACCTCGAAGGTGACCGCGAACGGCGTCACCCAATCGTCCGCTACCGGAACGTTTGTGAAGCGAACTGTTCCAGAACCAGTCGTACGCTGCCCGACGGCGTCCCAGTCGTCGATGATCTCGACGCCGGGAGTCTCCGTGCGGACCCACGCCACCTGCAGCGGCCCGTCGACGTCACGCCGCGCGAGCACAGCGAGGTAGTCGGCGAAGAGGGAGCCGGTGCAGTAGAACTTCTCGCCGTTCAGCAGCCACTCCCCCTCCTCCCGGGCAGGGGTGAGGGTCGTGCGGATGTCCCGCACGTGCTTGGTCCCGAACTCCGACTGCGCGTTGGCGACCAGGGCCCCGGCCCGCACCTCGCTGTAGATCCGCTGCTGCTGCTCGCGGGTGCCGTTCAACCGGAGCTGGTTGAGGAAGACGAAGTGGCTGTGCGGGACCTGGCCGACGTTGGGATCACCCCACGAGACCAGCCGAAACACCTCCGCCACGGCCGTGGCCGGGAGCGCCGGACCGCCGAACTCGAGCGGGACGGTGAGCGCACCGAGCCCGGCGGCGGCGTACGCCTTGACCTGGTCGTAGGGCAGGGCCCTCACCCGGTCGCGTCCGCCGTCGCCGAGCGCGAGCTCTTCGGCCAGCCGCCGCGCCACCAGCGGCGCGGTCTCGGCATCGAGTCGGGCGATCTCCGTCGTACTCAAGCCACGGGCTCCAGCTGCTGGGCCTCGAGCTCGCGCACGATGGGGAGAACCTTCTGTCCGAAGTACTCGATGTCCTCGAGGTAGTGCAGGAAGCCACCCAGGATCAGGTCGGCGCCGGCCCTCTTGAGCTCCACGATCCGGTGCGCGACCTGCTCAGGCGTGCCGATCAGCCCGGTCCGGAAGCCGTCGTTGTACTGCACCAGGTCCTCGAAGCTGGAGTCCTGCCACATCCCGGTCTTGTCGCCCGTGGACTGCCCGGCCTGCTTGACCGCGGAGCCGAAGCCCTCGACGGCCTCACGGTCGGCCTTGTCGATGATCTCCCTGAGGGTGTCGCGCGCCTCCTTCTCGGTGTCGCGGGCGACGATGAAGCCGTTGATCCCGAACCTGACCCGACGCCCGAGCGGCTCGGCGACCGCGTTGACATCGGCGATCTGCGCGGCGAGGCCCTCGGGGGTGTTGCCGTTGGCGAAGTACCAGTCCGAGACGCGGCCGGCCATCGCCTTGGCGTCGGAGGAGTTGCCGCCCTGGAAGATCTCCGGGTGCGGGCGGCCCTCGCTGGCCAGCGGCTTCGGCTTCAGGTCGAAGTCGTGCAGCCGGTAGAAGTCGCCGTTGAGCTCAGCCGCGTCGCTCGTCCAGATCTCGCGCAGGTAGCGGATGAACTCCTCCGAGCGGCGGTAGCGCTCGCCGTGCTCGAGCCAGGGCTCCCCGAGCTGGGTGAACTCGTTCTTGAACCAGCCGGAGACGACGTTGACGGCCGCGCGTCCGCCGGAGATGTGGTCGGCGGTCGCCAGGAACTTGGCCAGTACGCCGGGCTGCCACAGCCCCGGGTGGACGGCGGCGATCACCTTCAGCCGCTCGGTGGCCAGCAGCAGCGCGAGCGAGAACGAGGTGGACTCGTGCTGGTAGGCCGCGCCGTAGGAGGCCATGTAGCGCACCTGGGACAGGGCGTACTCGAAGCCGTTGTTCTCGGCCAGCTGTGCGAGCTTCTTGTTGTAGTCGTAGCTCCAGTCGGTGCGCTGCTCGATCTTGCTCACCACCAGGCCGCCGCTGACGTTGGGCACCCAGTAGGCGAACTTCAGGGGCTCGGTTGCCGGTGAAGTCATGCTGGTCTCCTTGGATCGCGAATGTCTACTAAACTTATCTGATTAAACACACGACGGGACCGGATCTCCCGATGTGGACCACCGGAAGACCCGATCCCGTGATAGGTGCCGCCTATCAGGCGACACCAGAGCGAGAGGCTCTACTGATCACCGAAGGGCGGCTCACGTGTACCAGGTGGGCGCGGGGATCTCCCCGAGCAGCGCATAGCGCCCCACCTCGGCCCGCTTGTGCGCGACCGGGTCGTGGAGCGAGTGGGTGCGGATGTTGCGCCAGAAGATGTCCAGGCCGACCTTGTTCGACGTCGCCCGGGCGCCGGTGAGGTCGTAGACCTTGGTGCCGATCTCGAGACCGACGTCGATCGCGACCTGCTTCGCCGCGGCGATCACCACCGCCGCCTCGCCGCGCTCCTGCTCGGTGACCTCGTCGGCATGGCCGTTGATCGCCTCGATCAGGCCAGCCGCCCGCTCGGCCAGCGCCTGTGCCGCCCACAGCCTCGCGGTCAGGTCGCCGTACGTCTCCTGGATGTAGAACTCCTCGCTCCCCGTCTCCTTGACGTCACCGGCGTAGGGCCAGGCGCGGGTCGTGTCGCGGGTGTAGGTCGCGGCGGTCGCCAGCGCGCCCTCTGCGATCCCGAGGTAGAAGCTGGTGAAGACGAGCTGGATGATCGGCACGTTGAGCGTGTTGTAGACCCTCGGGACGAACTCGTACGTCCCGTCGTCCTGCTTCACGTAGCCGGCCGCCGACTCCCAGGGGACCCGCACGCCGTTGATCTCGACGGCGCCGGACTCGGTGAGCCGCTGGCCGAGGTTGTCCCAGTCGCCGGCGAAGACGATGGCCTCCTGCTGGGTCGGGACGATCGCGAAGACATGCTGCTCCGTGCCCTCGATGACGCCCTCGAGCACCGTCAGGTCGGAGATCCTTCCGCCGGTCGAGAACGACTTGCGACCGGTGAAGACGAGCTCGTCGCCCTCGACCCTGATCACCAGGTCGTCGTCGCGCGGGTTGACCGCGCCACCGAAGAAGAATTTGTTCTCGGTGTAGAGCTGCTCGACGGCCGCGATCTGCTCCGGGGTGCCGACCAGCCGCGCCGCCCACGCCCACAGGTAGTGGTAGCCGAGCAGCTGCCCGATCGAGCCGTCGCCGGCAGCCACCGCGCGGATCACGCGCAGCGCGGTCGTCCAGTCCTGGCCGGCGCCGCCGTGCTCGGCGGGGCCGAGCAGGGTGACCAGGCCACTCTCCTTGAGCAGGTTCACCTCGTACGTCGGGACCTGGTTGGCCCGGTCGCGGGCGACCGCGTCCACGGAGAGCCTGGTGGCCACCTCGCGGGCACGGTCCACCCAGCCCTCCGGGGTCGTGGGTGCCGCGCCGAACTCCGCGGCGTTGCGTACAGCTTCGGTTGTCATCGCGCCCTCTCAGTCTTGCGTCGTGGATGTTTCTGTCCTTAATCGACCAAATTACTTGAGAATGGAACGCGTGAGGCAGGCTGTACGCCAGCGATCACCGATCACCCGCTCGGGATGACCGATCACCGACCACCTATCACCGACCGACGAGAGGACAGCGTGAGGATCGAGCAGCTGGAGTACATCGCGGCCGTGACCCAGTACGGCTCGCTGCGTCGCGCGAGCGAGCAGCTCCACATCTCCCAGCCCGCCCTGAGCGAGGCGATCACCAAGCTCGAGCGCGAGCTCGGCGTGACCCTGCTCGACCGGCGCCGCGCCGGCGCCCGGATCAGCCGCGAGGGCCAGGAGCTGCTGCACTCCATGTCGGACGTCTTGGAGGCCGTCGACCGCCTCCGCCTGGCCGCCGGCGACCAGCACGCCGGGGTCAGCTCGGTGCGGGTCGGCACCGTCCACGCCGGCACCTCGACGGTGCTGCTACCGACGTTGCGGAGGTTCGCCGACGAGCATCCGCGCACGAGCGTCGAGGTCCGCACCATGGTCCAGGAGGACATCTACCTCGCCCTGGTCGAGGGCACGATCGACATCGGCCTGGTCAACCTGCTCGACGGCGACGACCTGCCGCCGACGGTCGAAGGCACCGTACTTCTCCACGGACGGCCGATCGTGGTGCTGCCCGCGGACCACCCGCTCGCGTCTCGTGACGAGGTCACCGTCGAGGAGCTCCGCGAGGAGCCGTTCGTCGGCATGCGCTCGGGCTACCTGATGTATCGCTTCGCCCACCGCGTCTTCGGTCGCGACCTCCCCCACCACTGGCACGCCACCGACGGCGCCGAGATGGGCAAGATGATGGTCGGCGAGGGCCTCGGACTGACCCTGCTGCCCGACTACAGCGTCGTCGGCGACCCACGCGAGACCGGCGGGCACATCACCGTACGTCCCCTCGCCGGTGACCGCTCCCGGGTGACGATGGCCGCGGTGCGACGGCACAACGCGCGTACGACCTCGGGAGCTCGCAGCCTCCTCGACCTGCTCGCCGAGACGGCTGCCCGCTCTCAGCCCTCGGCCGGCTCGTAGCTCTGCACGAACTCGGTGAGCCGGGCGAGCTGGTCGGGGTCGGTGCTCGGGATGACGCCGTGGCCGAGGTTGAAGATGTGGCTCGTGGCGCGCCGACCGGTCTCGAGGATCTTCCCGGCCTGCTCGAGCATCACCTCGGTGGGTGCGAAGACGAGGGCGGGGTCGAGGTTGCCCTGGACTCCGAACTCGTCCCCGAGCTGGGTGATCGCCCAGTCCAGCGGGGTGCGCCAGTCGACACCGACGATCTCGGCACCGGCGCTGCCCATCAGCGGAAGGAGCATGGCGGAGTTGACGCCGAAGTGGATCCGCGGGACACCGAGCTCGCCGATCCGGGTCATCACCTGGGTGGAGTAGGGCAGCACGTGGCGCTCGTAGTCGGCGGGCGTGCACGCGCCGGCCCAGGAGTCGAAGAGCTGCACCGCGGAGGCGCCCGCGCGGACCTGGACCTCCAGGAACGCGCCGGAGATCCCGGCGATCTTGCGCATCAGGGCGTCCCACACGTCGGGGGCACCGAACATGAGCGCCTTGGTCTTGGCGTACTCCTTCGAGGGGCCGCCCTCGACCAGGTACGAGGCCACGGTGAACGGGGCGCCGGCGAATCCGATCAGCGGGGTGCCGCCGTTGACGCCGGCGAGCTCGCCGACCAGGTTCTGGACGGCCTCGGTGATGTAGGGGACGTGCTCCGGGGTCAGGTCCGGGATCGCCTCCACGTCGGCCAGGGTGCGGACCGGGTTCGCGATCACCGGGCCGACACCGGGCTTGATGTCGAGGTCGACCCCGACCGCCTTCAGGGGCAGCACGATGTCGGAGAAGAAGATGGCCGCGTCGACTCCGTAGCGGCGTACGGGCTGGAGGGTGATCTCGGTGATCAGCTCGGCATTCTGGCAGGACTCGAGCATGCCAATGCCCTCGCGGACCTTCAGGTATTCGGGCAGCGAGCGGCCGGCCTGGCGCATGAACCACACCGGCGTACGGCTCGGCTTTTCTCCGGCGAGTGCCTGCAGGAACGGGGAGGATGCGAGGGCCACCTGGCAATGGTCCCATCCGGTGCGGCGTGTACGCACATCGCGAATCGCGCAGAAGACATACCCTGTTCACATGGTCGTCCGTGGAGAGTCGCGTCCCGCCGCGGGACCGGAGACCGGTCCTGCCGTGTTCCGGTCCGCCGCGGAAGGAATGCGCGCCGCGACCTTCCGGCCCGAGGTGCTGGCAGAGGAGATGCCGGCGCCGCAGCGGATCGCTCCGCACGCCGCGGCGCTGTCGGCAGATGTGACCGTCGGCGACGTCGACGTGGCGACCGGACGGCTGATCCTGCTGCACGACCCCGACGGCAACGACGCCTGGGGCACGGTGCACGGACTGCCCGGCACGTTCCGCCTGGTGGCCTACACGCGGGCCGATATCGACGTCGAGCACATCAGCGACCCGCTGCTGGGCGAGGTCGGCTGGTCCTGGCTCCTCGACGCGCTGTCCGGCCACGGCGCCGAGCACGTCGCCGCGGCCGGCACCGTGACCCGCGTGGCCACCGAGTCCTACGGCGGGATGGCCGACGAGGACGGCACCGCCCAGATCGAGATCCGCGCCTCCTGGACGCCGGTCGGGACGGCCTCGGGCGATCTGGATCTCCGACCACACACCGAGGCGTGGGGCGAGCTGCTCTGCACGGCTGCGGGACTTCCTCCGGTGCCGGAGGGCGTCACCGTCATGCCGAGCCGGCGAGGGCAGCGAGGCGCGTGATCGAAGACAGGACCGAGGCCGAGACGGGGCCGGACACACCAGAAGATGCTGCTCCGGCGCCGCTGCTGACCCTGCGCGACGGGCTGCCTCCGGTCACCGACACCGACGAGGGCCTGGTCAAGGCCGCTGCGGCCATCGCCGCCGGGACCGGGCCGGTCGGGATCGATGCCGAGCGCGCCTCGGGCTACCGCTACTCCAACCGCGCCTACCTGATCCAGCTGCGCCGCGAAGGCTCCGGGATCTGGCTGATCGACCCGATCGAGCTGACCACGATGCAGCCGCTGGTCGACGCGCTCGAGGGCACCGAGTGGATCCTGCACGCCGCCACCCAGGACCTCCCCTGTCTCAGCGACCTCGGCCTACACCCCTCCGTCCTGTTCGACACCGAGCTCGCCGGTCGGCTGCTGGGCTATCCACGCGTCGGGCTCGGCACCCTGGTCGAGACGGTGCTGGGCTTCACCATGCTGAAGGAACACTCCGCGGCCGACTGGTCGACCCGGCCGCTGCCGGACGCCTGGCTGGAGTACGCCGCGCTCGACGTCGAGGTGCTCGTCGAGCTGCGCGACGCGCTGGCTGACGAGCTCGTCGCTGTCGGGAAGGACGCGTGGGCACGGCAGGAGTTCGACTGGTTGCGCGGGTTCGAGGCGCCGGTGCGTACCGATGCCTGGCGCCGCACCTCCGGCATGCATCGCGTCCGCGGCCGCCGCGGCCTGGCCGCGGTGCGTGAGCTGTGGACCGAGCGCGACCGGATCGCGCAGCAGCGCGACGTCACCCCGAGCCGGATCATTCCCGACGCCGCGATCGTCGCCGCCGCGCAGGACCTCCCGCAGGACAAGGCCGCGCTGCTCGGACTGAAGGGCTTCCACGGCCGTGGCGCCGAGCGCTACGCGACCTCCTGGGTGAAGGCGCTCAACCACGCGGTCACGATGGAGGAGGACGAGCTCCCGGTGCGGTCGCCGCGCTCCGACGGGCCTCCCCCGCCGCGTGCGTGGGCCGACAAGGACCCCACAGCCGCCCGTCGCCTCACGCTGGCGCGTGAGTCCGTCAACGCGCTCGCCGAGGCCCGCAACCTCCCCGCCGAGAACCTGCTCACTCCCGACTTCCTGCGCCGCGCCATGTGGACACCCCCGAAGACCCGCGACCCCGGCGCCCTGCTCGACGGCATCATCGAGATCCTCTCCGGCTTCGGCGCCCGCGGCTGGCAGATCGCCCTCACCGCCCCGCTCCTCACCGACGCCGTCCTCCACGCCGACATCGAGCCCTGACGCCCGGTCCTGGGCGAGAGGTCAGGCGCGTCGGCCGAAGCGTCGCGTACGTCGGCCGAAGCGTCACGTATGTCGGCCGAAGCGTCAGGCGCGACGGCCGAAGCGTCACGTACGTCGGCCGACTTGGCATCGATGTGACGCCTCGGCCGGCCTGACCGACTTCTCGACCGACGTACGTGACGCCTCGGCCGACCTGACCGACCTCTCGACCGACGTACGCGACGCCTCGGCCGACCTAGCCGACCTCTCGAC
Organism: Nocardioides sp. NPDC057577; assembly: GCF_042801335.1. NCBI lineage: Bacteria > Bacillati > Actinomycetota > Actinomycetes > Propionibacteriales > Nocardioidaceae > Nocardioides > Nocardioides sp. NPDC057577. The sequence goes on from NZ_JBHVGB010000045.1 coordinate 12,445, forward strand.
CGACGTACGCGACGCCTCGGCCGGCCTGACCGACCTCTCGACCGACGTACGTGACGCCTCGGCAGCTAGGAGCTGGGTGAGATGGAGGGGGACGGGGAGGCCGGCGGCGTGGGCTGGGGGAAGACGGTCTTGGAGAGCTCGTCGATCTGGACCGCGTAGCCCTCCACCTGGTCGGGCTCGGCGACCGCGAACGAGCCTCGGACGGCGACGGCGGCGACCTTCTGGAGCTGGGCGAGCTGGGTGGCCTCGGGGAGGACCTGCATGTCGCGCACGGTGTCGGTGAAGATCCGGGCGTTCTTGGGGTTGCGCTCGGGCTGGGTGAAGACCGGGGCGTAGCCGACCTCGGAGTTGACCGGCACGAAGTGACCGGTGCGGACCATCTTCACGACCGACTCGGTCGAGATGAGGTAGGTGAGGAAGTCGGCGGTGGCGTCGGGGTCGGCGGTCTCCGAGCCCATGCACAGCCCGGCGTAGTCGCCGGTGGTGCCGTTACCACCCGGCATCGGCATCACGTCCCACTCCGTCGCGTCGGTCGCCCGAAGGTCCGAGACCAGCGAACGGTCACCGACCAGCGCCACCAGGCGACCCTGCTTGAAGGCCTGGAACGGGGTGCGCCCGTTGAGCTCCTTCGCGGTGGCCAGCACGTTGGGCTGGGTCAATGCCTCGACCAGGTCCTCGTACGCCCCGGCCGAGTCCTCCAGCGCGGTGGACGTCGGAACCAGCGGGTCGTCGAAGAGGGTCGCGCCGGCACCGGCGAGCCAGGGCATCAGCGCGGAGAGGTTCTGCTCCACGTAGGTGCCCCGGACACCCTTGTGGTGCTCGGTGGCGTAGGTCATCGCCGAGCTGAACTGCTCGAGGGTCCAGCCGCGCAGGGAGCCGTCGGCCCGGACGCTGGGGGTCGGGAGGCCCTCCTCCTTCATGGCGTCGAAGTCGATCAGTCCGGTGTTGACGTAGACGACCTGCGGTGAGACCGAGTAGGGCATGCACTCGAGGCGGCGTTCGACGGAGAAGTCCTCCATCGCCTCGCGGGAGTACTTGTCACCGAAGTCGACGTTGCGGGCCTCGAGCAGGGTGTCGACGGGCTGGATCCGCTTGTCCTCGGCGAACATGGCGACGTCGGCGCGCGGGGTGAGCACCACGTCGACCTTCTCGCCGCTGCTGACCGCCGCGGTGAGCTGGTCGGCGGTCGGCCAGGACTTCACCTCGACGGTGACGTTCGGGACCTCTTGGGTGTATTCGGCGGCCAGCTGCTTGTAGGTGTCGACCAGCGTCTTGTGGCCAGAGACCCCGAAGACGAGCTTCACCTTGGTCGGCGCCTTCGTCGCGGCGCTCGGCGAGGGCTTCGAGGCCGGCTCACCGCCGCAGGCGGCGAGGGACACCGAGAGAACCGCCACCAGAAGCGCCGTTGCCAGCCGCGTGCGCCGCACCATTTCCTCCATCTCAACACCAGGACCGGGTCTGTGATGGAACCACAGACCCGGTTTACCAGCGATTCACTTTACGATACGTACCTGGACACTTCCTGAGAAGGACGCTCCAGAACCGCCTCAGGCGAGGTGATCGCGTGCGGCCTTGATCACATCATCGAAGATCTCCTTGGCCAGCGCATCGCCCTCACGGCGTACGTCGGCGGGGTCCATCCGGATCAACCGATCCAGACGAACCTCCGAGGGCCGGCCCTGGCGGTCCCAACCGCCGGTGCCGACATCCATCCAGTGACGACCGTAGCGGGCCTCTTGGGCCTCGTCACGATCGTGGTCCTTGCTGGTCAGCATCAGGCAGAGGAGCACGCCGGCCTTCTGACCGATCACGAGAACCGGTCGGTCCTTGCCCTGGGTCTCGTCGTCCTCGTAGGGCACCCACCCCCAGACGACCTCACCCGGATCGGCGTTGCCGTCGCCGATCTCGGGGTCGTAGGAGATGGCGCTCGCGCGCTGCTGGTCAGTCATCTCAGCTCCAGAGAAAAGTAAAGAACACGCCGGACCGGGAGCGCCTCACGGCGCAAGGCCGCTCGAAGCGGCTGAAGTTGGGACCCGGGGCTGCCGCAGCCCGACGTGTTCGGGCACCAGTGTAACGGTGCGGCCAACCTCGGCCACATCAAAGCGAGCAGGAGGCTACCGCACCGGCGGGGCGACCTCAGGTCAGCCGCTGCTCCAGCTCGGCATGTCCCGCGGCCTCGAGCTGTTCGGAGAGCTGCAGCATGTTGCGTACGTCCTTGGCGGCCGCATCCGGGTCCAGCGCGGCCCGCCCGGCGGCGATGACCCGGGCGAAGGCGGCAGCGCGGAGAAGCACCACGGCGAAGTCGCTGCCGGCGATGCCGCGCAGCACCTCGTCGACCATCGCCTTGAGTTCCTCCGGCCCCGGAGGCTCCGCGACACCGGCCACGACCTGCGCGACCTGGGCCTTCGCCCGGCCGGCGTCGAACTCGCGCGCAGCACCGACCGGGTCGGCGTAGACCCAGCTGCGGAGCAGGAAGAGCCGCCACAGGCAGCCGGCCAGCGACTCCGCCGGCGAGTTCGACCAGACCTCCGCGATCGTCTCGATGCCCTCCGACTCGGCCAGATGGAGGATTCGCTCGGCGACCGCGGGGTCGTCGCTGTCCCGCGCCCCACGGACGAGCGCCGTCGCCGCCGCGTCGGCCGCCTCCTGCACCAGGGCAGGGTCGTCGCCCCCGAGGAGGGAGTCGAAGAAGCCGTCCCCGGGACGCATCGGCGAATGAAACTCTCTGGACATCGGATCGAGCGTAGCGGCCGCTGCACGCATGTAACACGTCGTTCGTAGGACTACTCGCCCTATCGGAACGACCGGACAGTCCTACGAACGACGTGTTACACGCCGCACGCGCTACCCGAGCAGCTTGCGGATCCGAGCGTCGGAGACCTTCTCGGCGGTGCCGAGATGCTGGGCCCAGAGCTGGACCCGGTATTCCTCGAGCATCCACCGCACCTGCCGCAGCCGCGGCCCGGGCGGCCGGCCCTCGGCCAGGGCCTCGACCTGGTGCAGGTAGGCGTCCTGGAGCGAGGCGATGCGGTCGTGGGTGGTCCGGTCGGCACGCAGGTCGGCGTCGAGCTTGCGGCGGCGTTCGACGATGGCCTTCAGATAGGTCGGATACCGCCGGATCTGCTGGGTGCCCGCCTCCGCGACGAACCCACGGTGCACCAGCCGGGCGAGCTGGTCCTTCATGTCGGTCAACGCGGGGAGCTGGAACATGTCGGCCCGCCCGGAGAGCGCCTTGTCGGTCTCGCGATAGGCCTCGAGCGCCCGCATCATGTCGGCCAGGACCGCCCGGACGGCCGCGACCAGGTCGGCCGGCGTGCCGGCGGCGGCCAGCACAGCGGCGTACGCATCCTCGGTCCGCGGCAGCGGGCGGGCATCGACCAGCTGGCGGACGACGGCGGCGCGGCAGTCCTCGACGAGCTCGGCGGCGCTGGGGTAGGGCGACCCGGCCAGCGCGAGCTTCTCCATCGTGGAGAGCCCGTCGACGACCTGCTTACCGACGTCGGGCAGCGCCAGGAGCACCAGCCGGACGACGCCGAGACGATGGCGTGCCTCGGCCTCCTCGGCAGACCCGGCGACGACGAGACCGACCGTCGCGCCCTCGTCGGAGAGGCACGGGAAGACGGTGACCTCGTGCCCCGCGCGCTTCTCCGTCACCGTGGCCTCGATCGACCCGAAGACCCAGGAGGTCTCGCCGGTGCGGGTGTGGCCGGCCGAGGCGGCGACCTCGGCGATCGCGGCCTCGAACTCGCCCTCCAGCGGGGCCTTGAGCGCGTCCAGGTCCTTGCCGCGGGCCGTCTCGCGACCGTCCTCGCCGACGACCCGGTAGGTCGGGCGCAGATGCTCGGGCACCTTGGCCCAGTCCCAGGCCTCGCGGGGGATGTGCACGCCCGCGGTCGAGCGCGCCCAGCGCTCCAGGGCGATCAGCAGCGGCTCCTCCCCCGGCGGCGTCTCCTTCAGGAACGCGCGCGCCTTGTCGGGCGCCGGCACGAAGCTGACCCGCAGCGGCTTGGGAAGCGACCGGATCAGCGCGGTCACCAGCTCCTCGCGCAGCCCCGGCACCAGCCAGGAGAAGTCGTCGGCGCCGACGCGGTTGAGGGTGGCGACGGGTACGTCGATCGTCAGCCCGTCATCGGTCGCGCCCGGCTCGAAGTGGTAGCTCAGGTCGAAGGTCAGGGGGCCTGCGTCCCAGGAGGCGGGGAAGTCGCTCTCGGTCACCTCGCCGGCGGCATCGTTGGTGAGCATCGACAGCTCGAAGGTGAGCAGGTCCGGTGTCTCCCGCCGGGCCTGCTTCCACCACTGGTCGAAGTGGGCGCCGGAGACGATGGAGGCCGGCAGCCGGCGGTCGTAGAAGTCGAAGAGCGCGTGCTCGTCGACCACGATGTCGCGGCGCCGGGCGCGGTGCTCGAGCTCCTCGGCCTCCTCGACGAGCTTCGCGTTGTCGCGGAGGAAGCGGTGATTCGTACGCCACTCCCCGTAGACCAGCGCATGGCGGATGAAGAGCTCGCGGGAGAGCTCGGGATCGATCTTGCCGAAGGCGACGGGACGATCGGCGACCAGCGGCACGCCGTAGAGCGTCACCTTCTCCCGCGCCATCACCGAGGCGCGCTTCTGGGACCAGTGCGGCTCGGAGTAGGTGCGTTTGACCAGGTCACGACCAAGGCTCTCGGCCCACTCGGGCTTGATCGAGGCGTTCTGCCGGGCCCAGAGCCGGGAGGTCTCGACGAGCTCCGCGGACATCACGAACTGCGGGTTCTTCCGGTGCAGCACCGAGCCAGGGAAGATCGCGAACTTCGCCCCGCGAGCGCCCTCGTACTCCCGCGGGCCTGGCCGCCGCCGGTCCCTTCCGGCGGCTGCGTCGGCCTTCTTGTCCCGCTCCTCCAGCGCCCCGATGTGCGAGAGCAGCCCGGAGAGCAACGCCTGGTGGATGCCGTCGGCGTCGTACGCGGCTCCCTCTGATTTCGGTGCGGTTTCCCCCTCGTCGTGACCGACGTCGCGGTGTCCCTTGCCGAGGTCGATCTTCATCTCCCGGCACACCTGACGCAGCTGCGACTCCAGGTCCTGCCACTCCCGGACGCGTACGTAGTGCAGGAACTCCCGCTTGCACAGCCTCCGGAACGCGCTGGAGGAGAGCTCGTGCTGCTGCTGCTTCAGATAGCGCCACAGGTTGAGCCAGGTGAGGAAGTCGGAGGTCTCGTCCTTGAACCGGGCGTGCAGCTGGTCGGCCTGTGCCTGCTCCTTGGGGTGGTCCTGCCCCGGCCGCTCGCGCGGATCCTGGAGCGAGAGCGCGGCGGCGACGACGATGACGTCGCGTACGCACCCGAGCCGCTCGGCCTCGAGCACCATCCGCGCCAGCCGCGGGTCGATCGGCAGCCGGGCCAGCCGCCGGCCCAGCTTGGTCAGCCGCTGCGCCCGCATCGCGCCGAGCTCCTCGAGAAGCTGTACGCCGGCGGTGATGTTGCGCCGGTCCGGCGCCTCCACGAACGGGAAGCGGGCGATATCCCCCAGCCCCAACGACGCCATCTGGAGAATGACCGAAGCCAGGTTCGTACGCAGGATCTCGGGGTCGGTGAACTCCGGCCGTCCCTCGAAGTCCTCCTCGGAGTAGAGCCGGATCGCGATGCCCGCCTGGACTCGCCCCGTACGTCCCGACCGCTGGTTGGCCGAAGCCTGCGAGATCGGCTCGATGGGCAGCCGCTGCACCTTGGTGCGGGCGGAGTAGCGGGAGATGCGCGCGACACCGGTGTCGACGACGTACTTGATCCCGGGGACCGTCAGCGAGGTCTCGGCGACGTTGGTCGCGAGAACGATCCGGCGGCCGGTGTGGGGCGAGAACACGCGGTGCTGGTCGGCGGCGGAGAGCCGGGAGAAGAGGGGAACGATCTCCACGAGCCCCGTCCCGGACCGCCCCCGGTTCAGCCCCAGCGCATCGCCCAGGGCATCGGCGGCGTCGCGGATCTCTCGCTCACCCGGCAGGAAGACGAGGACGTCGCCCGGCCCCTCGGCCGAGAGCTCCTTGACCGCGTCGACGATGGCCTCGGTCTGGTCGCGGACGACGACCTCGCCCTCTCCATCTTTTTCGGGCCCACTCTCCTCGGAGAGCTCCATCAGCGGCCGGTAGCGGACCTCGACCGGGTAGGTGCGACCGGAGACCTCGATGATCGGCGCGGGTTCCCCCGTGCGCACATCCGAGAAGTGGGCCGCGAACCGCTCCGGGTCGATCGTCGCCGAGGTGATGATCAGCTTCAGGTCCGGGCGTCGCGGCAGCAGCCGGCGCAGGTAGCCCAGCAGGAAGTCGATGTTCAGCGACCGCTCGTGGGCCTCGTCGATGATGATCGTGTCGTACTTCCGCAGGTCGCGGTCGCGCTGCAGCTCGGCGAGCAGGATGCCGTCGGTCATCAGCTTGATCCGCGACGCCTTGGACGACTTGTCCATGAACCGCACCTGGTAGCCGACCAGGTCGCCCAGCTCGGTGCCGAGCTCGGAGGCGATCCGCTCCGCCACCGACCGCGCCGCGATCCGGCGGGGCTGGGTGTGGCCGATCAGCCCGGCAGAGCCGCGCCCGAGCTCCAGGCAGATCTTGGGCAGCTGGGTCGTCTTCCCCGACCCGGTCTCACCGGCGACGATCACGACCTGGTGGTCACGGATGGCCGCCGCGATGTCCTCGCGGCGCTGGGTGACCGGAAGCTCGGCGGGATAGGTGATCGCCACGGAGACGGCGGCAGGCTGGTCGGAGGACATGAGGTCACCTATTCTCCCCCGGCGTACCCCTCGACCGCACATCGGTTTCCGGCACCGCCCGGCCCGCCGGATGGCGGGAGGTGCCGATGTGATTCCCGCCACAGGCCGGGTACCGTGGCCACCGGCACCAGGGGAGGCTGGGTCAACCCCCAGCTCACGAAGGAGTGACCCCGATGACCAGCGACCAGATCTTCCCCGACACCCCCACCCGACCGCCGTTCGACGCCGAGCTGACCCCGGTGCTCGAGATGGTCCGCCAGCACCTCCCGGCCTTCACCGAGGGGAACCTGACGCTGATGCGGCAGCAGAGCGACGAGGGCTTCCCGGGCATGGAGCCGACGGACCTGACCGTCGGCGGCGCGGTCCGGGTCGAGGAACGTCAGGTTCCTGGCCCCGAGGGCGCACCCGACATCACCCTGCTGATCCTGAGCCCCGCCGTCGAGGGTCCGCCGCGACCGGCGGTCTACCACACCCACGGCGGCGGCATGATCATCGGCAACCGCCGCCTCGGCGTGGAGCCCTTCCTCCCGCAGGTCGCCGACGGCAACGCCGTGGTCGTCTCGGTGGAATACCGACTCGCCCCCGAGCATCCCGACCCCGCACCCGTGGAGGACTGCTACGCCGGTCTGGTCTGGACCGCCAAGAACGCGGCCGACCTCGGCATCGACCCCGAGCGGATCCTGATCGCGGGCGCCAGCGCGGGTGGTGGTCTGGCGGCCGGCACCGCCCTGCTCGCCCGCGACCGCGCCTTCCCGAAGCTGACCCACCAGATCCTCATCTGCCCGATGCTCGACGACCGCTTCGAGACCCACAGCAGCCGCATGCTCGACGACGAGGGCGTGTGGGACCGCGGTGCCAACCTCTTCGGCTGGACCGCGCTGCTCGGCGATCGTCGCGGCGGCCCCGACGTCTCCCCGTACGCCGCTCCCGCACGCGCCGAGGACCTCACCGGTCTCCCCCGCACCTACATCGACACCGGCTCGGCGGAGACGTTCCGCGACGAGACGCTGACCTACGCGCGGCGGCTCTCCGAAGCCGGCGTCAGCGTCGATCTCCACATGTGGGGCGGCGGCTTCCACGGGTTCGACATGATGGCCGGCCACGCCGCCGTCTCGCGCGCCTCGATCGCGGCCCGCGACGAGTTCGTACGCAGGGCGCTCGAGTAGCCCGGGAGGTTCTGGTGCGAGATCTGATCGGCAAGCTCGAGGTGGTCGATGACGACACGGCCAGTGCGCTGCGCGTCATCGACCACTTCGACCGCCTCGTGGACGAGCGGGCCTCGACCGCCGCGGTCGTACGCGCCGCCGCAGCCCTCGCCGGTTCCACCGCCGGCCTCCACGACGCCGCGAGGGCCGTGGCCAAGCGGTTCACCCCCGACGGCCGGACCCTGACCGGCAAGGACGCGGGCGAGTGGCGCCACGAGCCCGTCCCGGGCCAGCCCGGTTCCTGGCTCTGGCTGGAGCGTCCCGGGGACCAGGGCCCGCTCGACGCGCTCATCCTCGAGCGGGCCGCCCGCGCCCTGCAGGCACTCAGCACCGGCTCGTCCGCCCCCTCGACCAGCGGGCTGGTCCGGATCGCGTGCGACCCCGATGCGACCGACGCGGACAGGCGTGACGCGGTCGCCCGGCTCGGCCTGACCGGGCCCGTCACCCTCGTCCTGAGCACCTCGGCGAACCTGCGGGCGACGCTGATCAGCACCGTCGGCGACCTGGTCCTCGCGCTGCTCCCCGGCACTCCCACCCTCCCGGACGGCATCCGCGCAGGCACCGCCCTCGCCCCCGACCCGCTCCGGCTGCCGACTGCGCTGGAGCAGGCGACCACGGCCCTCCGGCTGGCCGCCGACGTCGGCGGTCTCGCGCCCGCGGTGGTCGGCTACGACGACCTCGGGGCACTTGCCGTCATCGCCGAGCGGATCAGCGCCGACGAGGCGGCGGCGGTGGGTGACGTACGCCGTCTGGAGGAGCTGCTCGCCGGCCATCCGTGGGTCGTGGACACCCTCCACGCGGTGCTCGACCAGCCGAGCCTGCGGCAGTCGGCGGCGATGCTCCACGTGCACCACTCGACCCTGCAGGAGCGGCTGTCCTGGCTCACCGCCCAGCTCGGCTACTCGCCCGTCAAAGGGCGGGGACGGCAGCGCGCCGCCGTCGCGGTGCTGCTGTGGCGGATCGCGCAGGATGGGCGACCTCGAAGTTGAGGTCGCCCATCCGTTTCGCCGTCCGGCCGTGTCGGGTCAGCAGACGTCGATGTAGTTGATCGGGTCCCAGTCGATGGCCCGCTCGGCGTGCTTGGCGGTCGAGCTCTTGTACCGGTCCCCCGGGCTGCGCTCGAAGTAGGTGACCGTGCCGCTGGTCTGGTCGTTCTCGATCTCCGGGTTCCAGGTCGAGTAGAAGCCGCGGAGCGAGTGCGTCTGGCACCTGTAGAACTGGAACACCTTGTAGATGCCCTGCGTCGGGTCCCACACGTCGACGCACAGGCGGTCGGCCGGGCAGTTGTAGTTCTGGAGCCCGCCGTACTGGTGGAACGTCTTCTCGGCCGCGGGCGAGACCGTCGGCGACACAGCGGCTGCGCTGACCCGCTCGGTCGCGCCGCCGGCCTTCGCGTCCGAGCCTCCCTCAGCCGCGATCGCTCCGGAGGTGATGCTGGTAGCCGCCAGTGTGAGTGCTGCCGCGGCGATGATGCGCTTGATCATGACTTGTCCTTTCAGGATGAACATGTGGAGGAATGACCCTCTGAGCGTCCGATCGACCACCGCTTCGACGAAACCTTTTTGACCAGGGCCGAAAGGCGTATCAGGACACCAGCGCGCCGCTCAGCACCTGCACCCCGAGGCTGGTGATCTCGTGGCGGACCGCGGCGCCCTCGCGCCGGGTGGTGATGAGTCCGCCCTCTCGCAGGACGCTCGCCTGCTGGCTCGCCGAACCGACCGAGATCTCGCACCGGCGGGCCAGCTCGCTGGTCGAGCACCCGGAGCGCACCGCGGCAAGCGCCGTGGCCCGCGTACGTCCCAGCAGAGCGGTCACCGGCCCTTCCGGCGATCCGTAGGTCTGCGCCGAGCCCACCGAATCCTTCGAGAACGTGAGCCCGGTGGCCGGCTTGGCGGTGGGATAGGTCAGCATCGGCTCCGGCCCGGGATCGCACAGCTTCATCGGCGTCTCCGGCTCGCAGAAGTAGGACGGTTGGAGCAGCAGCCCGCGGCCCTCGAGGTGCACCTCGGCGTCGGTGTAGTTCTCGATCTCCAGCACCGGCGCCCGCCAGCGGCACCCGGGAATTCCCGCCAGCACCGCCTCGAGGCCGCCATCAGCCATCTGCTGAGCACGCAGCTGCCGGTCCGCCTGGACCACCGCCGACAGCGACGGCCATACCGGCGCGATCGCACCCTCGTGGTAGATCGCCATCGCCCGCCCCAGCGTTCGCAGCGCCGACGCCTCGGCGCGACGTACGGCTTCGACCCACGGGGTCAGCCGGCGCTGGCCCGCCATCGCGGCGACCTGCCCGGAGATCGCGGACTTCGGCGTACGCAACGCGATCTCCATGCCTTCGCCAAATCCGCGAGCGCCGCCCGACGGCGTCATGAAGTCCGGCGAGATGCCGCGCGGGGGCGCGATCTCGGCGAGCGGACGCACCACCTCTCGCGGCAGCGTGTGCAGCGTCCGTCGGCGCCAAGGCGTCAGCTCCACGGCACGCCCGCGCGTCTGGAGCGCGTGCAGGCTGAGCTGCACCTCCCAGAGCGCATCGGGCCCGTCGGCGATCCTGACCCGAGCGAGGTCGTCATAGGTGAAGTGAATCCGCAGCATCGCGTCCCCCGAGCATGATGGCGTCTCCAGCCGACTCCGCGACTGTCGACCGACCATCCTGCTCGCCCGGTCTGTCGGAAATCTGTCACCCCAGACCCGCGCTCGCGCCGCTTGGTGCGGCCACCTAGATTATTTCCCCATGACCGGGGAGCCGAGCGAGAACGACGTCCAGGAGGCGCTGCGCGCGCTCCGCGGAGAGGACGACACCCTCAACGAGCGGTCGGTGCAGACCGCTCTCGACCTTCATCGGCTGCGCGATGCACTGACCCGGTTCGGCGACGACGAGCCCTCCGGCGACACCAAACCGGCACGGGACAGGTTCCGACTCTGAGTCGAAATCGGCCAATGGGTGGGACGCCGAGTTACGTAGGGGATTTCAAGAGGGTTACCGTTGCTGATCGTGACCGAATCTCTAACTGTGCGTGACAACCGCACCGGGGTGGAGTACGACATCCCGATCACCGACGGCACCATCCGCGCCGCCGACCTGGGGAAGATCAAGGCCAACGACCCGGCTACCCAAGAACTGGGCCCCGGCCTGGCCGTCTACGACCCCGGCTTCGTCAACACGGCCTCGTGCCGCTCCTCCGTCACTTATATCGACGGCGACAAGGGCGTGCTCGAGTATCGCGGCTATCCCATCGAGCAGCTCGCAGAGAAGTCCAACTTCCTCGAGGTCTCCTACCTCTTGGTCCACGGCGACCTGCCGACCAAGGAGGAGTACGACGCGTGGGTGCACGAGATCACCTACCACACGTTCGTGCACGAGAACATCAAGGAGTTCATGCAGGGCTTCCGCTATGACGCCCACCCGATGGGCATGCTCATGGCGTCGGTCGGTGCGATGTCGACGTTCTACCCGGACGCCGCGAACATCTCCGACCCCGACAACCGTCGCCTGCAGATCATCCGGCTGATCGCCAAGATGCCGACGCTCGGTGCCTGGGCGTTCCGGCACGCGCAGGGCAAGCCGTACGTCTACCCGGACAACGACCTGTCCTACACCGGCAACTTCCTCTCCATGCTCTTCAAGATGAGCGAGTCGAAGTACGCACCGGACGAGCGCATCGCCAAGGCGCTCGACACGCTCTTCATCCTGCACGCGGACCACGAGCAGAACGCCTCCGCCAACGCGGTGCGCTCGGTCGGCTCGACCCAGGTCGACCCCTACTCCTCGGTCGCCGCCGGCGTCGGCGCCCTCTTCGGCCCCCTCCACGGCGGCGCCAACGAGGCCGTGCTCCGGATGCTGCGCCGCATCGGCAAGGTCGAGAACATCCCCGCCTTCATCGAGGGCGTCAAGGCCGGCAACGAGCGGCTGATGGGCTTCGGCCACCGGGTCTACAAGAACTACGACCCGCGCGCGACACTGATCAAGCAGCAGGCCTACAACGTGTTCGAGGTGACCGGCACCAACCCGCTCCTCGACATCGCCCAGGAGCTGGAGAAGATCGCCCTGGAGGACGAATACTTCGTCTCCCGCAAGCTCTACCCGAACGTCGACTTCTACTCCGGCCTGATCTACGAGGCCCTGGAGTTCCCGCCGGAGATGTTCACCGTGCTGTTCGCCATCGGGCGTACGCCGGGCTGGCTCTCCCAGTGGCTGGAGCTCGTCCAGGACAAGGAGCAGAAGATCGCCCGTCCGAAGCAGATCTACACCGGCGAGCGCGGACTCACCTTCGTCCCGCGTGACGTCCGTTGGGCGTGACGAAGCCCGACATGCCGACCCCGTCCACCGCCGTGGTGGATGGGGTCGTCTGGGATTTCGGGAACGTGCTGATCCGCTGGGACCCGCTCCCGGCGATCGCGGCCGGCGTCGGCGACGCCGATGCCCGCGCGTTCCTGGAGTCCTACGACTTCCGGTCGTGGAACCACGTCCAGGACGCCGGGCGGACCTGGGCGCAGGCACTCGCCGCGCTCGAGGGCGACGCGCCTGAGTGGCTCAGCGCCGGAGCGGCGTACGTCGACAACTTCCCGCTCTCCCTGCTGGGACCGGTCCCCGGCACCCATGAGCTGGTCCGCGAGCTCGCCGCGGTCGAGTTCCCCCAGCTCGGACTGACCAACTGGTCGGCCGAGCTCTATCCGCACGCTCCGGCGACGTACGACGTGATCGAGCTGCTCGGCGATGTCGTCGTCTCCGGTGAGGTGCGCCTGGCCAAGCCGGATCCGGCGATCTACGAGCTCGTCGCCGAGCGCGCCGGGATGCCGTTGGACCGGCTGGTGTTCATCGACGACAGCCCCGCCAACGTGGCCGCCGCCGCGGCGCTGGGCATGCACGCGATCCAGTTCACCGGCGCCGAGCAGCTCCGCGGCGACCTGGTCGCGCTCGGCCTCCCGCTCTAGACGGCGGCCTGGTCGCGCGCGCGCTCGAGACGGCGTACGCCCGCGAACGAGATCGACAGCAGGGCGCTGCCGGAGATCACCGCTGCGACCACGAGCAGCCAGGTGCCGAAGCCCACCGCGACGGCGACCGGGCCGACGAGCGCGAGCCCGAGCGGGCGGGCGACGAACGAGCCGACGATGTCGAAGGAGTAGACCCGGGAGAGCTTGTCCTCGGGGATCTCCTGCTGGATCGCGATCTGCCAGAAGATGTCGAAGACCTGCAGCCCGAAGCCGTGCAGGAACGCGCCCACCAGGATCGGCCAGAGCGTGTCCGAGACCGCCATCGAGATCGGGAAGAGGCCGGTCATCGCGAGGAAGAACACGCCGACGGAGAGCAGCCGGCGTGGGCGGAACCTCAGGCAGAACAGACCGCCGACGATGAAGCCCGCCATCAGCGCGGCCAGCGCGAAGCCCCACGAAGCCCGGCCGATCCCCTCGCCGACCACGATCGGGCCGAGCACGCTGTGCGCCCCCGACCAGAACAGGTGGTAGAGCAGCGCCTGCAGGATGAGGAACCACAGCCACGAGTGCCGCATCACCTCACGGAAGCCCTCGGCGAGGTCGCCGAGCATCGACGCCTTGTGGGGCGGTCGTTCATGAGGCACCCGCATGCCGGCGTAGGCGACGGCGGCGACGGCGAAGGTGAGCGCGTCGACGGTGATCGCCCAGCCGGGGCCGACGGCCGCGACGAGCACCCCGCCGAGGGCGTAGCCGATGGTCGACGCGGTGGTCTGGAGCAGCGAGCGGAGCGAGACGGCAGCACCGAGATCCTCCGCCGGCACGACGACCTTGGTCATCGCCATCGCGGAAGGCTGGTTGAGCGCGGCGACGATGCCCGCGAGGCCACCCATCACCGCGATCGACGGGATCGTCGCGATCCCGAGGATCACCGTCGCGGCCAGCGCACCGGCCACCACGGCACTGATCGCCGCCGTGCCCTCCATCATCACCTTGCGCGAGACCCGGTCGCCGAGCACTCCCCCGGCCAGCGTGGTCACCACCTGGCAGGTCGCGAAGACGGCCTCAACGATGCCCAGCTGGGTGACGGTCCCGCCGAGGTCGAGCACCGCGAACGCCAGCGCGACCGGTGTGATCGCGTTGCCCAGCGACGATGCTGCCGTCCCGGTCACGAGCCGGCGGAAGTTGCGGTGCCGTAGCGGCGAACGACGCCCGGTCGGCGGTTCGGTCGTGGTGGTCATGGCCACAAGGTACTTCGCTGACGAACTATTCGCCACCGAATTATCAGCCAGCGAAGAGATATGCTCTGTTCATGCCCGAGATGCGCCACTCCTCCGACATTCCAGGCAGCTCCCCGGCCACGCCAGGAATCACCCTCGGCGCCGGTCCGGAGAGCATCGTCCTCACGCCCGAAGCGCTTCAGGACGACGCCGCCGACCGGCACGTGGCCCGTTGGCGCGACCACTGGCTCGACATCGACTTCGACGACGAGGTCGAGGCGATCACGGTCCGGATCGGAGAGATCGCGAAGTTCTTCAACGTCGCACGTGCGGCGGCGGCGAGCGCAGTCGGGCTCGCCGACTTCGAGTACAAGACGCTCCACATGCTGATGATCCGAGACACCCCCGGTCACGCCTCCCCCACGGCCCTCGCCAAGGACCTCGACATCAGTCCGGCCGGGATGACGGGGCGGCTCGACAGCATGGAGAAGGCCGGGTGGCTGCGACGTACGGCATCGGTGGAGGACCGTCGCAAGATCAGCGTCGAGGCGACCAAGGCGGGCATCGAGATCTGGCGACGGGCGATGGACCTGCGCGGCGAGGCCGAGACCAGGCTGCTGGAGACACTGAGTCCGGAGCGGCGTACGGACCTGGCGGCCCTGCTCAAGCAGGTGACCCTGCGGATCGAGGGCGACTAGCGGCTGCGCGGATCTGCGTACGCCGCAGACGCCGGTGAGCGGATCCGCCCACGCCCCGCCAGGACCAGCCTGGAGGCATGACCACCACACCTGAGACCAGACCCTTCCGCTTCGGCGTCGTCGCGGCTCAGGCGCCCACGGGCGCCGCCTGGAGCGACCTCGCCCACCGCGTCGAGAGCGCGGGCTACGACACGCTCGTCATGCCGGACAACGTGTCCTTCGGCCATGCCGTCTTCCCCGCTCTGGCGGCCGCCGCGGCGGTGACCACGAGGCTCCACGTGGGGACGTACGTCCTGGCCAACGACTTCCGCCACCCCGTCCAGGTCGCCAAGGAGTCGGCCACGCTCTCCGTGCTCTCGGGCGGCCGCTTCGAGCTCGGCCTCGGCGCCGGGCGCCCCGACTCGGCCCGGGAGAACGCGATGCTGGGGCTGGACTTCGACCCGCCCGGCGTACGCGTGGACCGGCTCGTGGAGTCGATCGGGATCATCAAGCGGCTCCTGGCCGGCGAGACCGTCACCGTCGACGGACCCCACCACCGGGCTGCTGAGGCGACGGTGCTGCCCTACGGGACCGAACCCCAGCAGGTGCCGATCCTGGTCGCCGGCGGGGGTCCACGGATGCTGCGGATCGCGGGCGAGCACGCAGACATCGCCGCCCTCGGGATCCCCTTCTCCGCCGAGGAGCCGGAGGCGCTCGCGGCCGTCGACCACGTACGCTCCGCCGACCGCCCCGCTCCCGAGCTCAACATGAACCTGATGGCGGTGGGCGAGACCGTTCCGCGCTACCTGGCCGGCCGGCTCGACCCCGCGGCTCTCGCCGCCCTGGGCGCCGTCGGCGTCGTCACCGGCTCCGCCGAGGAGATGGCCGACCAGCTCCGCGAGCGCCGGGAACGGCTGGGCGTCTCCTACGTCCTGGTCGGCGACGAGCTGATGGAGGCGTTCGCCCCGGTCGTCGGCCTCCTCGCCGGGTCCTGACGCATCTCTTCGAGACCACATAGCCCAGTCTCAGCAGGTTCACAGCGACGTTGCGCACACTGAATGACATGACCGAACCCACTCCTCAGCAGCAGCCCGGTGGGACCCCGCCGCAGTGGGCGCCCCCGGGCGCCGACGCATCCGCGACGACTCCGCCCCCCGCCGCTCCGACCACGCCGCCTCCCGGGGTGGCTCCGACCGCAGTCCTGTCGACGGCCCCGGCGGCCTTCGCCACGGCCCCCAAGCCCAAGGCGCGCCGGGCCACGCTCGCCGCCACGGCACTCGTCGGCGCCCTCGTGCTCGGCGGCGGAGCCGGCTTCGGTGGCGCGGCACTCTTCTACTCGACCCAGGACGACGGTGCCCGCAACGGCGGCAGCTCGGCGACCGGCTCCCAGGTCGTCGACAGCGACGCACCTGAGGGCACCGCCGAGAAGGTCGCGGCCAAGGTGCTGCCCTCGGTGGTCAAGATCGAGGTCTCCACCCAGGCCGGCAGCGGGTCGGGCTCGGGCATCATCCTCTCCTCCGACGGCCTGATCCTGACCAACAACCACGTCGTCGACCTCTCCTCCGAGAGCACTCAGGAGACCAACCCCGGCTTCCCCGGCTCGCCCGACCAGGACCAGCAGGAGCAGCAGGGACAGGAGCAGCAGGGCTCCTCGATCACGGTCGACTTCAGCGACGGCACCTCGGCCTCGGCCAAGGTGGTCGGCACCGACCCGCTCACCGACACCGCGGTGATCCAGGCCGAGAACGTCTCCGGCCTCACCCCGGCGACGATCGGCAAGTCCAAGAACCTCGTGGTCGGGCAGGACGTGGTCGCGATCGGGTCGCCGTACGGCCTCGACTCGACCGTCACCACCGGCATCGTCAGCGCCCTGGACCGCCCGGTCAACGTCGGGTCCGACTCCTCCGGCAACGCGACCGTCTACCCGGCCATCCAGACCGACGCCGCGATCAACCCCGGCAACTCCGGCGGGGCACTGGTCGACATGAACGGCAACGTCGTCGGCATCAACGCCTCGATCAGGTCCAACTCCTCCTCCAGCGAGGAGGCCGGCTCCATCGGCCTCGGTTTCGCGATCCCGATCGACGAGGTGCTCCCGATCATCGACCAGCTCAAGGCGGGCGACGAGGCCACCCACGCCCGGATGGGGATCTCGGTCGGCGACAGCGCCGGCGCCCAGTCCGGCCAGACCGCCGTCACCGGTGCTGTCGTGCAGGATGTCACCGCGGACAGCGCGGCCGAGAAGGCCGGCCTGAAGAAGGGTGACACGATCACCAAGGTCGACGAGCACCAGATCAACGGCTCCGACTCCCTGGTCGCCACGGTCCGCTCCTACCGCCCCGGCGACGAGGTCGAGGTGACCTGGTCGCGCGACGGCAAGGAGCAGAGCGCCAAGATCACCCTGGACTCCGACGCCACCTGATCTCCCCGCAAGACGCTGGGGCTTCCGACGGAAACCTCAGCGCCGCGGGGTGCCAACTGCCGAGCGCCTCATGCCCGTCCCCGAACGGGTGTGAGGCGCTCGTGCGCGTTCCGCTTCAGGAGACCTGCTTCTGGATGCTGCACAGCCACTCGACCGGCTCGAAGCCCATGGCCGCGTTGACCTGGATCATGTGGGCGTTGACCTCGGCGTTGTAGGTCGACAGGGTTGGCACCTCGGGCCGCTCGGACTGGAGCAGTCGGAGATTGGCGACCTTCACCGCCAGCCCGAGCCGGTGGCCCCGGTGTGCCCCCTCGACCAGGGTGCCCCACTGATAGCTGTTGCCGTCCAGGCTCGAGTAGCCGATCACCGTGTAGGCCACCACCCGGCCGTCGGCGTCCACCGCCACCGAGTGGTAGAGGGTCCGCTTCTGGGCCACGACCAGCTCCTCGGTCTCGCGCACCCTCGCCACGTCGGGCTGGAGCGCCTCGACGTCCAGGTCGCCGGTCGGCGCCTCGGTCTCCAGGCTGGCGTCGAGCACCGCCCAGCTCTCGACGATGTCGTCAGGCACCCGGCCGACCCAGGAACGCAGCGTGTAGTCGCCGTGCTTCTCGGCAGCCTCCGCCGCCAGCCGGTCGAGGACGTGGTCCGGCACCGGGAGCCGCAGCAGGCGGCGTACCTCGACCAGCGCAGGCGCGTAGCCCCGCGCGATCCCGAAGTCCCGCCCCGGCGATCCCTCACCACCGGACCCGAGCGACCAGGGCCACCAGACCTCACCCGTGAACGACGTACGCCCCTGGGCGCGAGCCTCCGCCTCGACATGGTCGAGCAGGCCGGTGCCGTGGCCCCGCCGCCGGTGGGCCGGCAGGACCGCCACCACGAGCGTCGCCCGATGCAGGTTGTCGAGCATCGGCATGGCCACCCAGGCGGCAGCCACGGCCGCGTCGCCGACCCGGCCGAGGTAGGCCCGGCGGTCGGTCTTCTCGGACTGCTGCCGCAGCTCGGCGCGCTGCTCCTCACGCGCCCACAGATCCGCGTCGGGGCCGCGTACGTCCAGCCACGACGCGGTCATCACGTCGAACCACGCGTCGAAGGCGTCGTCGTCGAACGGGTCGACGCGCTCGACCACCAGCTCGCTCATCGTGACCTCTCCACTCTCGTCTCGTCCCAGACCGGCTCCGGCGACTCATAGACATCACCGTTGGCGCCGTAGACCAGGAAGCGGTCGAAGCCACGGGCGAACCAGCGGTCGTGGGTGACCGCGACGACGGTGCCGTCGAACGACTCCAGCCCCGCTTCGAGGGCCTCGGCGGACTGGACGTCGAGGTTGTCGGTCGGCTCATCGAGCAGCAGCAGGGTCGCGCCGCTCAGCTCCAGCAGAAGGATCTGGAAGCGCGCCTGCTGTCCACCCGAGAGCGACTCGAAGGCCTGCTCCGCCGCGTGCGCGAGCTCGTAGCGGTCGAGCACCCGCGAGGCGGCCTCACGGCCCATACCCGCGCGCCCTCGGCCGTCAGGCGTGGCCTCACCGCGGTGCAGGATGTCGAGCAGCGTACGCCCCACCAGCTCCGGATGGGCATGGGTCTGCACGAACCAGCCCGGCCGCACGCGGGCGCCGAGCTTGGCCTTCCCACGGTGGCGGACCGGTTCGATGGGGGTGTCCTCGACCGGGCGGTGCTCCACGTCCGGGTCGGTGCCCCCGCGGGCGAGCAGCCGCAGAAAGTGGGACTTGCCCGAGCCGTTGGAGCCGAGCACAGCAACGCGCTCGCCGTACCAGACCTCCAGGTCGAACGGGCTCATCAGCCCGGTGAGCTCGAGCGCCTCGCAGACCACCGCCCGCTTGCCGGTGCGCCCGCCGCGCAGCCGCATCTGCACCGCCTGCTCTCGCGGCTGCTCGACGGGCGGCCCGGCCTCCTCGAACTTCCGGAGCCGCGTCTGGGCCGCCCTGTACTGGCTGGACATCCCGTCGTTGTACTCCGACTTGACCTTCAGCCGTAGGACCAGCGCCTTGATCTTGGCGTGCTCCTCGTCCCAGCGACGGCGCAGCTCCTCGAACCGCAGGAACCGGTCCTTGCGGGCCTCGTGGTAGGAGGCGAACCCACCAGGATGTGTCCACGCGCTGTTGCCGGCGCCGGACGCGCCGAGCTCGACCGTGACCACCCTGGTCGCGGTGTTGTCCAGCAGCTCACGGTCGTGACTGACGTACAGGATCGTCTTCGGAGACTCCCGGATGCGCTGCTCCAACCAGATCTTGCCGGGCACGTCGAGGAAGTTGTCCGGCTCGTCGAGCAACAGCACCTCGTCGGGGCCGCGCAGCAGAAATTCGAGCACCAGCCGCTTCTGCTCGCCGCCGGACAGGGTGTCGAGGGAACGGTAGCGGGCGCGGTCGTAGGGCACCCCGAGCCCGGCCATGGTGCACACGTCCCAGACGACCTCGATGTCGTAGCCGCCGGCGTCGGCGTACTCGGCCAGCGCGGTCGCGTAGCGCATCTGCAGCCGCTCGTCCTCCGACGACATCAGCTCCAGCTCGCAGGCCTCCACTGCGGCCGCCGCCTCGCGCACCCGCGCGGGCGCCACCGAGAGAAGCAGCTCACCGACGGTCGAGGAGCCCTTGCCGACCATCTGCCGCATCACCCCGAGGCCGCCCGAGCGCACCACGGATCCGGCCGTCGGGGTCAGCTCGCCGGTGACGATCCGCAGCAGCGTCGTCTTCCCCGCACCGTTGGCGCCGACCAGCGCGACCTTCGCGCCCTCACCCACCCGGAAGGAGACGTCGTCGAGCAGCACTCGTCCGTCAGGCAGCTGGAATCTGACTCCAGCAACGTCCACATGTCCCACAACGGTCCAGTCTGGCACCCGTGTCGAATGGTTATTCGCATCGGGAATCGTCGAACGGTCCCATCAGTAGAACGTGACGCTCGACACATTTTGGCGATTAACGATATGACTGTCGCCATGCCTCCGCTCGACAGCCAGATCGCTGACCTGCTCACCCTCTTCGCGAAGGGCCAGCCCCTGGAGTCCTTCGACCCACCGACGGCACGAGCGCTCTACCGCGCGCTGGGCGAGGGCATCCCGCTTCCACCTGTCGGATCGGTGGAGAGCTCGGTGATCCCAGGGTCGGCGGGCGACCTGGCCGTACGCATCTACCGGCCCACCACGGAGGGGCCGCTGCCCACGATCGTGATGTTCCACGGCGGCGGTTGGGTGGTCGGCGACCTCGACACCCACGAGGACCAGGCCCGCAACCTCTCCACCATCTGTGACGCCGTGGTCGTCGCGGTCGACTACCGGCTCGCCCCCGAGCACCCGTTCCCCGCCGCCTGCGACGACGCGCTGGCCGCCGCTCGCTGGGTCAGCGACAACGTGGCGACGCTCGGCGGCGACGGCCGGGTCGCGGTCGTCGGCGACAGTGCCGGTGGCAACCTGTCGGCCATGGTCGCCCAGGTCTTCCGCGACGAGGGCCGCGAGCTCGCCGGCCAGTTGCTGATCTACCCGGCGACCGACATGACCAGCGGCTACCCCTCCTACGCCGAGAACGGCCACGGCTACTTCCTCGAGCTGCCGACGATGAAGTGGTTCTCCGACCACTACGTGGGCGACGCCGACCGCGCCGACCCGCGACTGAGCCCGATCAAGGGCTCCCTGGAGGGTCTGGCGCCGGCGGTCGTGGTGACCGCGGAGTTCGATCCGCTGCGCGATGAGGGCATCGCGTACGCCAAGGCGCTGGAGAGCTCGGGGGTCCCGATGACCTACCACCACTGCGACGGACTCATCCACGGCTTCTTCGCCATGGGCCACCATTCGCAGGCGGCGCAGCTGGCGATCGAGGAGACGTGTGCGCTGTTCAGGACGGTGCTCCACGGGTGATCCAAGACACACCCTCAAACCAGGGGTATTCCTGATGACCGTGGATTGAGGATGGTCCAGACTGGCCGCATGCAGATTGCCGCCCAGGTGAAACTGATGACGCGTCCCCTGACGGAGCGTGTCCGCAAGCTTGCCCTGCAGTTCGCGATGCGGGGCAAGGAGTCGCCGATCCCCGACATCACCACGCTGCGCAAGATCCCCGAGCACCTGACCTTCCCGCTGCGCCGTGACGGCCTCGACCCGGTCCCGATGCTCGCCGAGAGCCGCGAGCAGGCGCCGGTCACCAAGCTCGGCTCGGTGCTCGGTCTCGACATCGTGCTGGTCACCGGTCACGCCGAGTCCAAGCACGTCCTGGCCGACAAGAACGCCTACTCCAACGACATGCGCCACCTGCTCGGCACCCGCAAGCGCACCGACGCCGAGGGCATCGGTGGCCTCGGCATGACCGACCCGCCCGACCACACCAAGCTCCGCGGGCTTCTGACCCCGGAGTTCACCATGCGCCGCCTGGGCCGTCTCAACGAGATGATCGACCGGATCGTCACCGACGCCCTCGACGACATGGAGGCCAACGGCCCCGAGGTCGACCTGGTCCAGCACTTCGGCTTCGAGATCCCGTTCCGGGTGATCTGTGAGCTGCTGGGCATGCCCGAGGACGTACGCGACGAGTTCCACAAGCTCGGCATGGCCCGTTTCGACCTGTCCGAGGGCGGCGCGGGCGCCTTCGGTGCCGCCACCGAGACCAGGACGTTCCTCATCGAGCAGGTCCGTCAGCAGCGCGCCAACCCCGGCGACGGCATGATCGGCGAGATCATCCGCAACAAGGGCGCGGAGTACGACGACGTCGAGCTCGGCGGTCTCGCCGACGGCGTCTTCCTCGGCGGCTACGAGACCTCCGCCTCCATGCTCTCCATGGGCGCCTACGTCCTGATGCAGAACCCCGAGGCGTACGAGATCCTACGCTCGGGCGACCGCGCCGAGGTCGACAAGGTCGTCGAGGAGCTGCTCCGCTACCTGTGCCCGGTGCAGCTCGCGTTCCCGCGGTTCGCCCGCGAGGACCACGACCTCTTCGGCGTACCCATCAAGAAGGGCGCCGTCGTCCTGGTCAGCCTCACCGGCGCCAACCGCGACCCCGCGGTGATGCCGAAGCCGGAGCAGTTCGACCTCCGCAACGCCGACACCATGCACTTCGCCTTCGGCCACGGCATGCACCGCTGCGTCGGCGCCGAGCTCGCCCGGATGGAGCTCCGCGCCGCCCTCACCGGCCTCGCCCGCCGCTTCCCCGACCTCGCCATGGCCACCGACGACCCCGGCGACCTCGGCTGGCGCGACCTCTCGGTCGTCTACAGCCTCGACCGCCTCCCCGTCCGGCTCGCCAAGGACCCGGTCCCCGCCTGACCGCACCCTCGCCGAGTCGGCGCATCC
>NZ_JBHVGB010000046.1:0-34770 GCF_042801335.1 Nocardioides sp. NPDC057577
CAGCTGATTTCTCGGCTGCCAGAGCTACCTATTCGGCGAGGTGGGCGGCTACGGCTGCGGCTTGGACCCGGATCTCGGGGATGGCGGTGGCCTCGTAGAGCGCGCCCTTGCAGGGCGGGCCGACGGTCAGAAGATTCGGTACGACGCTGCCGTCCGCTCCGATGACGTGGCCGTCCTCGGTGACGTCGATGCCGAGGCGGAGGGGGTCGGGGGCGATCAGGCCGCGCTTCTGGAGCGCGAGCAGGAGCGGGTTGTCGGTGCGGGTGATGTCGGGTGAGGGGCCGGTGCAGTTGATCACCGCGGTGACCTCGCGGTCACCGTCGGCCAAGGAGACGACCGGCCGCTCGGCAGCGTCCCGGCAGCCGAGCACCCCGCCGCCGAGGACCTCCAGGCGTCCCTCGGCCCGGTAGGCGTCGAGGAGGGCGGCGATGCGCGGCGCCATGCGGTGGCGGCGTACCTCCCACTCGCGGGCGTAGACCTCGCGGAAGCGGCGGCGCTCCGGCTCGGGCAGGCGGCGCCAGATCGACTGGGTCGGACCGCGGAGACCGTCGATGACGGCACGCCAGTCGACGCCGAGGGCGACCGCGGTCTCGATCTGCTCGCGTACGAGCGAGACGATGCCGTCGGCGGTCAGCGGGCCGTCGGGGATCGGGGTCACCCAGGAGGTGAACTGGTCGTCGACATGGGGATGGGGGACCAGACCGTGGCGGCTCACCATGATCACCCGGCGGTCCGGGGCGTCGTCGAGGAGCGTGACCGTCGTGTCGACGGCGGTCAGGCCGGTGCCGACGACGAGCACCGTCGCGTCCTCCGGCAGGGCGCTGATCCGGGCCACGTCCCAGGGGTCCGACAGGTTCCACGACGCCTCGGGGAGTCCCGCCAGCGGCTGGGGCGGCGGGTTGCCGTAGGCGAGGACGACGGCGTCGGCGAGATGTCCTTCGTCGTCGCTGGTCAGCACCCGGAAACCGGCACCGAACGGCTCGACGTCGATGACCGTCTCCCCGACGGTCTCCAGCGTCCCCGGACCGCCCTCGGCAGCACCAGCGAGCCGGTCGCGCAGGTAGCTCGCGTAGTCGCGCCGGGGCAGGAAGTCGATCGGGCCGAGCTCGATGCCGGCCTCGGCCGCCCAGTCGAGCAGGTCGTCACGATCGTCGGGGAATCCCGACATGTTGTTGGCCCGGACGTTGAGGAGATGGCGGCCGTCCGTGGTCGAGTAGGCCACGCCGTAGCCGGCCTCTCCGCGCGACTCGAACAACGTCACCGAAGCACCGCGGCGAAGCAGGTTGATCGCGGTCAGCGTGCCGCTGGCTCCTCCTCCGATGATCGCCACCGTGGGAGCGGAGGTCGGTTCGGGCGGCATGGCGTCTGTCGTCACTCAGACACCCTATCTGCGTTATTCGAGGTTTGTTCAGAGGGTTACTTGAGTTCCAGGATTGCAAACATCTATTTGCAAACAAGTCTTTGCGGTTTATGGTGGAGGAATGAAGGAACCGTCGATCGTCCCGAGCCTGGACCAGCTGAAGGCACTCACCCACCCTGTCCGGACGCGCATGCTCGGCATCCTGCGCGTCGACGGACCTTCAACGGCGACGATGCTGGCGGCCCGGCTCGGCCTCAACAGCGGCGCCACCTCCTACCACCTCAGGCATCTGGCCCAACACGGGTTCATCGTCGACGACCAAGAGCGCGGCAACGGCCGTGAGCGCTGGTGGAAGGCGGCCCACCAGATGACACACACCGACAGCGACCTGCTCCCCGACAACGAGGAAGCACGCGAGGCGTACGACGCCTACCTGCAGGTCGTGGTGACCAACTACGCGGAGAAGCTGCAGCGTTCGATCGAAGAGCGCGTCATGCTGCCCGACGAGTGGCGCGAGACGACGACCTACAGCGACTGGATCCCACGTCTCACGCCGGCAAGGGCGATCGAGGTGCGAGATCGCATCATGGACATGCTCAGCGAGCTCGAGGACGATCCGGACGGGGAGCCATTCACCTTCCAGCTCAACGCATTCCCTCAGCCCGGCCATCTCGGCAGACACCCGGAAGCGGACTGAGCGATGCGGCTCCCCCTCTACGGCTGGTTGGCGTCCAACGCCATCTCCTTCGTCGGAACCCGCCTCTCGATGCTGGCACTCCCCTGGTTCGTGCTCGAGACCACCGGCAGCCCCACCAAGACCGGATTGATCGCCCTCTTCGAGCTGGCACCCCTCGTGGCCATGAAGATCTTCGGCGGCCCCTTGATCGACAGGCTCGGAAAGCGCCGCGTGTCGATCACCTGCGACCTGGGCTCCAGCCTCGTGGTCGGCCTCATCCCGCTCCTGTACGCCACGGGCCGGCTGCACTTCGCTGCCCTGCTCGTTCTCGTCGCTCTCGCCGGCGCCCTGCGTGGCCCGGGCGACGACGCGAAGAGCGCGATGATCCCGGAACTCGTCGCCGCTGCCGGCGTATCCACCGAGCGTGTGACCGGCCTCCACTCGGTGATCGAGCGCACCGCCTCGATGTTCGGAGCGGCCGCCGCCGGTGTGCTCATCGGCGTGGTCGGTGCAGCCAACGCGATCGCCATCGACGCCGTCTCGTTCGCATTGTGCGCCGCGGTGCTGGCCACCACAACGGCACGTCTCCCTCGCCCTGCCCGCTCCGCAGACCCCGCCGACGCCAAGGACCCGACGCCCTATCTCGGTCAGCTCGCCGCGGGGTGGAGGTATCTCCGCGGTGACCGCGTGCTGCTCGGGATCGCCATCATGGTCGCATTCACGAACCTCATCGACGCTGCCGCCAGCAGCGTTCTGATGCCACTGTGGGCGCAGACCCACGCCAGTGCGCAGACACTCGGCCTGCTGTTCGCCGTCATGGGTGGCTGCTCGGCCATCGGCTCGGCCATCGCAGCCACGATCGGCGACCGGATGCGGCGCTACCCGACGTACCTCGTCGCCTTCCTCATCACCGGCCTACCGCGGTTTGCCGTCGTCGCTGTCGGGGCACCGCTGTGGGTGATCTTTCCGGTCTTCGCCATTGCAGGTGTGTTCAGCGGGTTCCTCAACCCGATCATCGGTGCGATCAAGTTCGAGCGCATCCCGGTCCCGCTCGTCGGGCGCGTCACCTCGCTGATCGCCGCGGGCGCGTGGGGCCTGATGCCGCTCGGCGGCCTGCTCGGCGGAACCCTGGTCGCCACGATCGGCCTCACCAGTGCCTTCGCCGTTCTCGGTGTCGCCTACTTCGTGGTCACGATGTTCCCCGCGATCGACCCGACGTGGAAGCAGATCGAGCGCCGTCCAGAGGCCGCTAGCAGGCTTCCCGCAGCCGCGGGATCCTAGGGATCCCGCCGAGCCGCTTGTTGTAGCGGACCTGGTCGGAGTAGCCCTCCAGGAGCGTCCACAGCGCCTTGTGGGCAGGCCATGGGATGGCCTCGCCGGGGAACGCCCAGGTGGTGCCGAAGCCGATCCAGACCGGGACCCAGTCCTTGGCGCAGTCCCACTCGCCGCGTTTGGACATCAGCAGCCGGTTGCGGACCTGGAACGCGAGCCGCTGACCGTCCTTCACGATCGGCGCCGCGCACACCCGCCACAGCGGCATGTCGAGCGACATCAGCTGGATCTCGATGTCGCCCAGAACGCGCGGGTCCACCAGGACCGTAGCGACGTTCTCATGCGGGCGCCTCATGTACATCACGCTAGCGGCGAGCACCGACATCCGTGGCTGGATCCGCCAGAAGCGAACAGCGCGACCCGATTCGCCACCCCGCCGGACAGGACGTACGCCGCGGGCCTATCATCCTCCCCAATCTCGATCGGGCAGGGAGGCCCGAGTGGAGGATCGAGGAAGGACCCTACGTTGGCATCCCCGAGGCAGCCCAGAACGGGCGAAGAAGCCGAGAAGTACGCCGCGGAGCATCTGCATTCCCTCGGCTGGCCCGACGCTGCCCCCTCGGGCAGCACAGCGGCGGCCGACGTCGACATCATCGGCGGCCGGCCGGACAACGTCGTCGTCGCGCAGGTGGTGCTCACCCGCTCTCCGACCGAGGCGCGCAGCGTCTGTGCCGTACGCGGCGCGGGCTATGCCTACGACGCCCGGACGGTCGCACTGTTCAGCCGCGCCGGCTACACCGTCGACGCGGTCGAATGGGCCGACCGGGTCCGGGTCGCGCTGTTCGAGTTCGCCGCCGACGGCTCGATCCGCCCGCACGGGAAGCACGCGGCCGAGCTGGTCACCACCGCCACCGCGCCGGCGCCGACGCCGACGCTCGGCCGGGCGCCCGAGCCGGTCCCCGGCAAGCACGCCGACACCACCCGCACGGGCAGCTTCACCTTCACCTCGAAGATCCCCGCGATCCGGCCGCGCCGGAGGGCGGAGAAGCCGGCCGACGAGACCGCCCCCGACGTAGCTCCGGGCATCGCTCCGGAGGCGACCGCTCCGACCGTCGAGAAGATCTCCGGCCCGCTGACCGGCCAGATCCCGGCGCACACGACCACATACATCGTCCCGAGCTCCACTTCGACCAGCTACGTCGTCCCGGCCGCCCCTTCGACCATGAGCATCCCGAAAGCACCCACCCCGCCTGCCGGTGAGCGCTGGGTCCCGGACGGGCTCGGGCCGATCCTGGACGCGATCGTCCGGGCGTCGCAGCTGCCCGTGGTGCTCGTCCTGGGTTCGGACCAGCGGGCCGAGTGGGTGCGGCAGACCTTCCAGGTCGGCACGATCACAGTCACCGACGAGAGCGTGCTGCCGATGCTGCTCTCGCTGGTGACGGGTCGGGAGTCGCAGTACGCGAGCGGCGAGTCCTATCACAAGGTCGACGGCCTCAAGCCCCAGGGCGAGCGGGCGCTGGAGTCGTGGCGGGCGTGGGCGGCGTACGACCGCGCGATGGCCAACTACCGGCGCGCCGTCTGAGCCGCAGGGCCTCAGCAGAAACCGAGCATCTCGCCGAGCGCCCGGCGCTCGCTGTCGTCGGCGGCGACCGACCAGCGCGTCTTGGTCTCGACCCAGCGCGCGGCGTACGCACACTGGAACCCCTTCCGCGGACGCCAGCCCGCCGGGTCGTCGTCGCTCTTGCTCATGTTGGTCGGGCCGTCGACGGCGAGCAGGTTGCCCAGGTCGTCGGCGAAGGCTCGGCGCCGGTCCGAGGACCAGCCGCTCGCGCCGGAGCGCCAGGCCTCCGAGAGCGGCACGACGTGGTCGATCTGGATCGCCTGGGCCTGCCCGGGCTCCTTCAGGTCGGTGAAGACCAGGCGTCCGCCGGTGTAGGGGTCGACCCACGTCCCGGCGAGCACGTCGTGGTCGCAGCTGCCCTGCGGCCTGGTCCGCACCTCGACGGCGTCGCGCAGGAGCACGTCGTCGCGCTGGTTGCACCCGTTGCCGTCGCTGTCCGCCCAGCCCCCGCCGAAAGACGAGCGCACGTAGACGGCCAGCCCGTCGGGTCGCCTCGCGACCGTCGCCAGCGCGGCAAGATCACCACGCGCCTCGGACACGCCGACCGGACCCAGTGACGGCGCCGAAGGCGCCACCGGCGGCGTACGTCGTGTCGCCGGCGCCTCCTCGGGCAGCCACGACGAGAGCGCCCAGCCGGCGACCGCCAGCAGGACGACCAGCGCTCCCAGCGAGGTACGTCTTCCCACGCCGTCGCATTGTGCCCGCGACCACCGACATCGATCCGCCTCCGGCAGGTATTACCGAACGGTGACGGATACGTCGACCCCTGTCGCCCAGGGACCGGCGCTGGCACAGTGAGGGCATGACTGGGCTGGACATGGGACAGGCACGCCTCGCCGAGGTCGGGGTCATCGGCGGGACCGGGCTCTACGAGTTCTTGACCGATGCCGAGGAGGTGCGGGTCGAGACCCCCTACGGCGACCCCTCCGCTCCGGTGACGGTGGGCACCGTCGCGGGCCGGTCGGTGGCCTTCGTGCCCCGCCACGGCCGCTCGCACGAGTACCCGCCGCACGCCATCCCCTACCGGGCCAACCTCTGGGCGCTGAGGTCGCTCGGCGTGACCCAGGTGCTCTCCCCCAGCGCCGTCGGCGGTCTCCGCCCGGATGCCGTCGCCACCGGTGATCTGGTCACCCCCGACCAGCTCGTCGACCGCACCTGGCGCCGGATCCCGAGCTACGTGGAGACCGGCGCGACCCACGTACCTCTGGCCGACCCCTACTGCGCGCGGATCGCCAAGGCGTACGTGTCCGCCGACTCGTCGGTGAAGTCCGGCGGCACGCTCATCGTGATCGAGGGGCCGCGGTTCTCGACGCGCGCGGAGTCGGTCCACCACGCCGCCCAGGGCTGGACGCTGGTCGGGATGACCGGCGCCCCGGAGGCAGCGCTCGCCCGCGAGCTGCGGATGTGTTACGCACCGTTGTGCCTGGTCACGGACATGGACGCGGGCGCGGCCGAGGGCGAGGGCGTCGACGAGGACGACGTCTACGCGCTCTTCGCCGCCAACCTGGAGCGGATGCGCACCATCCTGACCGACACGATCGGGGGCCTGCCCGACCCGGTCGGATGTCCCTGCTCGACCTGGGCCGAGGGCAAGCAGCTCGCCTACGAGATCCCATGAGGGTCCTGCTCACCGGGTCCGCCGGCTTCATCGGCACCGCGATCGGCCGGGTCCTGGAGGAGGCCGGGCACGAGGTCGTACGCGTCGACGTGCTGCTGCCGATGGCCCACGGCGAGACCGCTGCGGCGCCGCCCGGGACCCACCTCCTCGACGTCCGCGACTCCGGCGGCTGGGGCGATCTGCTGGACGGTGTCGACGCGGTGTGCCACCAGGCCGCGGTCGTCGGCGCCGGCGTCACGGTCGCCGATCTCCCGCTGTACGCCGCGCACAACGACCTCGGCACCGCCGCGCTCCTGGCCGCGATGAGCGCGCACGGGGTCTCTCGGCTGGTGCTCGCCTCCTCGATGGTCGTCTACGGCGAGGGCCGCTATGTCTGCGCGACCCACGGCGACCGGGTCCCGCCGCCGCGCTCGCGGGCCGCGCTCGACTCCGGGGACTTCGAGAACCACTGCGACCTCTGCGACGGCGCGCTGGCCTGGGCAGCGGTGGCCGAGTCCGCCCGGCTCGACCCGCGCAGCTCGTACGCCGCCAGCAAGGTCGCCCAGGAGCACTACGCCTCCGCCTGGGCACGCCAGGCCGACGCGACGGCGATCGCGCTGCGCTACCACAACGTCTACGGGCCGCACATGCCCGCGGACACGCCCTACTCCGGGGTCGCCGCCATCTTCCGGTCCTCCTTGGAGCGGGGCGAGGCGCCGCAGGTCTTCGAGGACGGCGGCCAGCAGCGCGACTTCGTCCACGTCGAGGACGTGGCACGTGCCAACCTGGCGGCGCTGGAGGCGACCGCCGAGCGGTCACCCGGGGACCTGGCGGCCTACAACGTCGCGTCCGGTCATCCGGTCACGATCAGCGAGGTGGCGGCGCTGGTGGCGCGCGGAACCCGAGCGGAGGTCGCACCGGTGGTCACCGGGCGCTACCGGATCGGCGACGTACGCCATGTGGTCGCCTCCCCGCAGCTGGCGGAGAAGGAGCTCGGCTTCCGCGCCGAGGTGCTGCCGGAGGTCGGCCTGCCGGCCTTCGCCACCGCGCCGCTGCGGTCGTAGCTGATCCCCCGCTGGTCGAAGGCCACTTCGTTCAGACCTCGGAGCCGCTAGGCGAAGGCGTGTCGAGACCAACACAGTCCCTGTCGCGCTCGATACGACTGTGTTGGTCTCGACACGCTCGGCCGCAGGCGGCCTCGCGGCTCGACCAGCGGGCAGTCACCAGCTCGTGTAGAGCAGGTGCTGGACGATCAGGGCGGTGAGGACCTGCAGGGCCGGGCCGGGCCGTCGCCAGCGCTCGGGCAGGAGGGCGCAGCCGAGGGTGAGCCACGGGATGAACGGCAGCCAGATCCGCTCCACCTCCGCCCGGCTCATTTGGGAGGCATCCGCGAGGGCGACCATGATCACCGCGGCCGCGACCAGGATCACGATCACCCGGTCGGCCCGGTCTCGGCGGGCCGCCCAGGTGGCACCGAGCCCGGCACCGACGAGCGGCCCGGCGCTGATCGCGAGCGCGGCCAGGTTCCCCCAGGTCCAGTAGGCGCCGGGGCGCTGGCTGGCCAGCCCATCCCAATAACGATCGACCAGCACCGGATACGCCTCCCACCAGGCGAAACCACCGGCGGCGAAGGTGAGCACCACGGCGAGCGCCGACGCAGCCGCGACCGGCAGCACCCACCAGCCTCTCCCGAGCCAGAGCACACCGAGCGCGAGCACGCCGGTGAGCGGGAGGCCGTACGACATCATCACGACGTAGCCGAGGAGCAGGCCGGCGAGGACCGCCCACTGCCAGCCCCGACCGGCTCCTGCCCGGCAGGCGAGGGCCAGGCAGCACATCCCCCAGGCGACCGCGACCGCCATCACCGCATCGGCCGAGACCGCCAGGAACACCGCGCTCGGCGACAGCACCAGGTAGGGCGCCGCCGCCCGAGCCGCATCCTCGGCACCGAGGACACGGACCGTCGTCATGACCGCCAGCGGCAAGGTCGCGGCGATCGCCGTGACGACCAGGCCGGCGGCCAGATCCCCGCCGAGCCCGACCTTCACGAGGAGCACGAAGAAGAGCACCATCCCGGGCGGGTGCCCGGCGATGTGGACCGGCCAGTTCCCCGCCGGGGCGTCGTAGGGGATCCGGGAGACGTACTCCCGCAGCAGCCCCGGGACGTCGTCGACCGACCTGGCCGTCTCGAGGTACTCGGTCGGGTTCCCCAGCACCCGCGAGATGCCCTCGGGGCCGTCCACCAGCGCCAGCGCCAGCAGCCACACCAGCCCGGCGGCGTACGCGACCAGGAGCAGGCGTCGCCAGGGCAGCCGCCTCGCCATCGGGTCCGCCCAGCGCAGCGACGCGAGCGCGAGCAGGACCGCCGGCAGCGTGCCGATACCCACCTTGACCTGCGGGTATCCGTGGAGCGGGGCGAACGTGCCGTCGTCGAGGTGCACCCGTGGCCACACCTGCCACTCGAAGAGGGGCGGCACGACGACGGCCGTCACGACGAGGGCGACCGTGACGACGATCCCCACCGTGGCGGCGCGGTGAGCTGAGGAGTTCACGACTGCGAGCGTAGGTGGGCGACGGCTCGATGACCGCCGGCGCACGGGCCCGTCATCGGACCGTAAGATCTGCGGGCCCTATCGGCGGCAGTGCGTTCCTAGAGTCGATCGCATGGCCGAAACCAGCCCCGAGACCAGTCCCGACACAGACCCAGAGATCGGCCCGGAGATCGACCTGGTGCTGCCGTGCCGCGACGAGGCCGCCGCCCTGCGCGAGCTGCTGCCGCGGGTGCCGGCGGGGCTCTCCGTGATCGTCGTCGACAACGGCTCGACGGACGGCACTGCCGACGTCGCCCGCGCGCAGGGGGCGCGGGTGGTGTCGGAGTCGCAGCCGGGGTACGGGGCGGCGGTGCACGCCGGCCTGCTGGCCGCGACCGCGCCCTATGTCGTGGTGATGGATGGCGACGGCTCCTTCGATCCCGCTGCCGCGCTGCCTCTGGTCGAGACGATCAGGCGCGACGAGGCCGACCTGGCGCTGGGCTGCCGCAGGCCGGTGGCCCCGGGCGCCCAGCCGTGGCATGCCCGGGTCGGCAACCGGCTGGTCCTGGCGGCGCTGCGGCGGCGCACCGGCCTGCGGGTGCGGGACATCGCCCCGCTGCGCGCGGCTCGCCGGGAGGCGCTGCTCGGACTCGGCGTGGAGGACCGGCGCTCGGGCTATCCGGTCGAGCTCCTCGATCGCGCGGCCCGGGCCGGCTGGCGGGTCCTCGAGATCGACGTCGACTACCACCCTCGGACCGCCGGGACCCGCTCGAAGGTCTCCGGGTCCGTGCGGGGCAGCCTGCTGGCGGCGTACGACTTCTGGCGGGTGCTCTCGTGACGGCGACGCTGCTCCTCGTCGCCAAGGCACCAGTGCCCGGCCTGGTGAAGACCCGGCTGGCGGCCGGTGTCGGGGAGGCGACCGCCACCGCCGTCGCGGCGGCCGCGCTGCTGGACACGATCGAGGCGTGCACGCTGGCGGTGGGACCGGGCCGGTGCCGGCTCGCCCTCTCCGGCGATCTCGCCGTAGCGGTACGGGCGGACGAGATCCGGACCGCGCTCGCCGGGTGGACCCTCGCCCCGCAACGCGGAAGCGGACTCGGCGAGCGACTCGCGAACGCCCACGCCGAGGTCACCGGGCCGGTGGTGCAGATCGGCATGGACACCCCGCAGGTGACCGCGGACGGGCTGCTGGCCGTGGCCGCCGGGCTGGAGGCGGCCGATGCCGTGCTTGCTCCGGCCGAGGACGGCGGCTGGTGGGCCCTGGCGCTCCGCGACCCGTCGGCTGCCGCCGCGCTGCGCGGCGTCCCCATGTCCACCCCCCAGACGTACGCAGCCACCCGCTCCGCCCTCGAAGCACTCGGCCTCGGGGTCACCGCCGGTGAGCGGCTGCGCGACGTCGACCACCTCGCCGACGTCGCGCCCGTGGCCGCAGCCGCCTCCGAGACCCGTTTCGCCGAGATCGCGGCCGAGATCGCGCGGGTCGCCCGATGACGGCGGTGGCGGCCGAGACGGCGTTCGCGCATGCCTTCGCGCGCGAGGAGTGCCGGGTAGTGAGCGTCGACGGCAGGTCCTCGCGGCTTCCGGTCGAGGACTGGACCCGCACCGCCGACGCCGCGGACCTCGCCCTGCTCTCGCACTGCGCCGGACCGACGGTCGACCTCGGCTGCGGCCCGGGCCGGATGACCGAAGCGCTCACCGCTCGGGGTCTGCCGTCGCTCGGCGTCGACGTCGTCCGGGAGGCCGTCGCCCAGACCGAGGCCCGCGGCGGTCGCGCGGTCTGTCGCGATCTCTTCGAGCCCCTGCCCGGCGAGGGCTGGTGGGCGACCGCTCTCCTCGCCGACGGCAACCTCGGGATCGGCGGGGACCCGCTCGCCCTCCTCGCCCGCGTACGCCGGCTGCTGGTGCCGGGTGGCCGGGTGGTCGCCGAGGTGCATCCGCCCGGGACCCCGAGCGGCCCGCTGCTCGCGGAGCTGGTCTGCGACTGCGGTGGCTCCTCGCCGTTCCCGTGGGCGGTGGTCGGCGCCGACGCGATCGGATCGATCGCCGCCGAGGTCGGACTCGCGGTGAGGCGGCTCGAGCCGCTGCCGCACAGCCGGGCACAGTCCCGGAGGTCGGCCCCGGCCCCGTTCACCCCCGCCGGTGACCGCTGGGTCGCCGTGCTCGTGGAGGACGCCGCATGAGAATCCCCTCGGAGGACTCGTTCACCTCGCGCCTGCGCAGTGCCGCGGTCGCCGCACGGGTCGGACTGTGGCTCGGGATCTGCTTCCTGGTCGCGCTCGCGACCGGGCTGATCAGCCACTACGCCCAGGTCGACCACCAACCGGTGCCGCTCCCGGCCGGCCCGTCGTGGTTCTACCGGGTCACCCAGGGCCTGCACGTCGCCGCCGGCACCGCGGCGATCCCGCTGCTGCTGATCAAGCTGTGGGTCGTCTTCCCCAAGCTCTTCCAGCCGCTGCCGCGGCAGGTCCGCGAGGCGCTGCCGACGGCGCTGGAGCGCGGCTCGATCGCCATCCTGGTCAGTACGTCGATCGTCCAGCTCGCCACCGGGCTCCTCAACGTCGCACAGTGGTATCCGTGGGGCTTCAGCTTCCGCAGCACCCACTACGCGCTCGCGTTCGTCGCCGTCGGTGCGTTGATCGTCCACATCGCCGTGAAACTGCCGGTCGTCCGCGACGCCCTGAAGGGCGACGTCGACGACATCTCCCACGACCGGCCGAACGCGGTCCGGCCGGGCCCGGTCAGCCGGCGAGGCGTGCTGGCCCTGGCCGGCACTTCCGCGGTCGCTGCCGCCGTGCTCTACACCGCCGGCACAGTCCCCGGCCTCGGCCGTATCGCCGCCCTCTCGCCGCGCTCGCGAGCGCACGGCATCCCGATCAACCGCACCGCGCACTCGGCCGGCGTGGTTGCCGAGGCGAGCAGCGCCGCCTACCGGCTCGAGGTCGTCCACGGCGCCACGACGCGGTCACTGAGCCGCGAGGACCTGGTCGCCATGAAGCAGCGCACCCACACCCTCCCGATCGCCTGCGTCGAGGGCTGGAGCGTCGCCGGCGAGTGGGGTGGCGTACGCCTCCGCGACCTCCTCGACCTGGTCGGCGCCCCACGTGGACGCGAGGTGCGGGTCCGGTCGATCCAGACGTTCAGCGCCTCGGCCGACACGGTGCTTCCGCCGAACTTCGCCGACGACGACCGGACCCTGATGGCCCTCGTGCTCGACGGCGAGACGCTCTCGATGGACCACGGCTACCCGGTCCGGCTGATCGCGCCCGACCGTCCCGGCGTCATGCAGACGAAGTGGGTCTCCCGGATCGAGGTGCTCGGATGAGAGGGGCGCGCGGAGGGCTCATCCTCCTCGGCACGGTAGGGATGACGTACGGGGCCTGGCTGCTGGTGAGCCGGCAGGACCTCGGTCAGATCGTCGAGGTCGTGCTCTGGCTCGCGGCGGCCGTCGTGATCCACGACGGGATCCTGGCGCCGATGGTGCTCGGGCTCGGCTGGGTCGGCGGCCGGCTGCTGCCACGGGCGGTCGCCCGGGGCGCGGTGACGGTGCTCGTGCTGCTCGGTCCGGCGGCTCTCGTCGCGATCCCTGTCTTGGGCCGGTTCGGCGCGAAACCGGACAACCCGACACTGCTCGACCGCGACTACACCCAGGGGCTGCTGGTCTTCGCGGCCCTGTGCGTGTGCGCCGGTGTCGCCGTCGCGCTCGGCGAACTACGCTCACGACAGCCCACGCAGGCGAACGCCGAGGAGGAGTAGGGACCCATGGCACGTGTGCTCGTGGTCGACGACGACCTCACCGTTCGCGAGGTGCTGGCCTCCTACCTGCGCGCGGGCTCGCACGACGTCGTCGAGGCCGGGGACGGCGAGCAGGCGTTGCGCGCGATGAGCGAGCGACCCGCCGACATCGTCATCCTCGACCTGATGCTGCCCGGCATCGACGGGCTGGAGGTCTGCCGCCGGCTGCGGCAGACGAGCGAGGTGCCGATCATCATGCTCACCGCGCTCGGCAGCGAGGCCGACCGAATCATGGGGCTCGAGCTCGGCGCCGACGACTACGTCGGCAAGCCGTTCAGCCCGCGGGAGCTGGTGCTGCGCGTCGACTCCGTGCTCAAGCGCACCGGCCACTCCGGCGAGGGTGGCGTGGTCTCCGACGGCTCCCTCGTCGTCGATGCGGACCGGCGGGTGGCGACCAGTGCCGGGGCGGAGCTCTCCTTGACCACCCGTGAGTTCGACCTGCTCCGCTACCTGATCGCCCACCCCGGCAAGGCATTCACCCGCGAGGATCTCCTCGAGCACGTCTGGGGATGGACGATCGGCGACCGCTCGACGGTCACGGTCCACGTACGCCGGCTGAGGGAGAAGATCGAGTCCGACCCGACCCGGCCGGAGCGGCTGGTCACCGTCTGGGGCGTCGGCTATCGCTGGGAGCCCGTGGAGGTGGGGGCGTGACGACCGCCGATGCCCTCCAGATCGCCCTCGTCGCCGCGGGCGCCGGGCTCGCCGTCGGTCTGGCGGGGCTCCTGGTCGCCTGGCTGACCCGCCGCTGGTCGATCCGCTGGCAGCTCACCCTGGTCGCCGCCGTCGCGGTGCTGACGGTCTTCGGTGGCGTACTCGGGATCGCGTGGCTCATGTTCCTCTCCGGCCACGACCTGCAGGTCATCACCGTGGTCGCCTCGATCGCCGTGGTGGTGGCGATCCTGGTTGCGTTCGTCATCGGCTCCGCGATGGTGCGCTGGTCGGGCGCGGTCCAGCAGCAGGCCCGGCAGATGGTGCTCGGGGGCCATCAGCAGCCCGCGGAGAGCGGCCCGCGCGAGCTCCGGTCGCTCTCGGCCGAGCTCGCCGAGACCCAGCGGCGGCTCGAGGAGGCGAGCGCCCGTGAGGCCCGGCTCGAGGAGTCCCGCCGCGAGCTGATCTCCTGGGTCGCCCACGATCTGCGTACGCCGCTCGCCGGACTGCGGGCGATGGCCGAGGCCCTCGAGGACGGCATCGCCGCCGACCCCCACCGCTATCACCAGCGCATCCGTGTCGAGGTCGATCGTCTGGCCCGGCTCGTGGACGACCTCTTCGAGCTCTCCCGGATCCAGGCCGGCGCGCTCACCTTGACACCGGAGCCGGTCCTGCTCGGCGACCTGGTCAGCGAGGCGCTGGCCGGAGCCGATCCGGTTGCCCGGGAGCGGCGGGTCCGGCTCGGTGGCCAGGTCGAGGACGGTCTGGAGATCACCGCTGACCCGGCCAGCCTGCCCCGCGTCGTCTCCAACCTGCTGATGAACGCCATCCGCCACACACCCGCGGACGGCACCGTCGAGGTGCACTGCCGGATGGCCCCCGGAGACGTGAGCAGCGTCGATCTCAGCGTCAGCGACGGCTGCGGCGGCCTGGATCCCGGCGACATGGAGCGCGTCTTCGATCTCGGCTGGCAGGGCAGCCCCGCGCGCACCCCGACCGCACCCGAGGAAGCCGGCGGCGCCGGCGCCCAAGGCGCCGGGTTCGGTCTCGCCATCGTCAAGGGCCTCGTCGACGCCCACCGCGGCAGGGTCTGGGTGGAGAACCTTCCGGCGGCGACAGGCTGCCGGTTCCACGTACGCCTGCCGGCATGACTCGGTCGGCTCAGTCGACGGTCGAGCCCTCCAGCTCGTCGACGAGCACGAGGCCACGCTCGGCCCAGGCGACCGCGGCGAGGGCCTGATCGATCAAGCCGTCGTAGGCGAAGATCTTGTAGCGCACGATGCGGTCCCACTGGCTGGCGTCGTAGTGCTCGAGCCGCCGGGCCAGGGTGGGGTGGCTGCGGTCGATGAGCGTGGCGCGGGTGGCCTCGAGCATCGCCAGGTGCTCGGTCCAGTGGTCGCGGAACTGCTCCAGCTCGGCGCGCGCGGCACCGGGTTCGGCCCACTCCAGGTAGGCCGCCTTGAGGTAGGCGGGCTCCCGCTGCCGGCGGATCTCGATGGGCGCGTCCATCCACTCCCGGAAGGCCGTCACCCCGGCCTCGGTGACGGCGTACTCCTTCTTGGTGCCCTTCTTGCCCCACGGCACGACCGTGGACTCGAGCAGGCCGTCGCGCTCCATCCGGTTCAGCTCCGGATAGATCTGCGAGTCGGGAGCGTGCCAGACGTGGGCCACCGACTGGCTGAACTGCTTGGAGACGTCGTAGCCGGTCATCGGGCGTGAGGTGAGCAGCGCGAGCAGCGCGTACCTCAGCGACATCGTGACCCCCTCTTCACGCAGTGATCGTGGCGCGAGCGTATCCAACTCTTGCCACTAACTATAGAGATAGGTAGTTTGTGACGAGCACAACACCTATCCCCATAGGGAGTTTCTCCATGACCATCCTGGATTCGCCTCCGGTCACCGCCGCCAGCAAGATCTTCAACTTCCCCCGCAACGCCTGGTACGTCGCGGCCTGGGACCACGAGGTGACCGCGAAGCAGCCGCTCGCCCGCACCATCGCCGACCGCCCGCTGGCCCTGTGGCGCAACAGCGACGGCCGTGCCGTCGCTCTGGCCGACGCCTGCTGGCACCGGCTGGCGCCGCTCTCGAAGGGCAAGGTGCTCGGCGACGAGATCCAGTGCCCCTACCACGGGCTGCGCTACAACTCCGCCGGCCGCTGCACGAGCATGCCCGCGCAGGAGACGATCAACCCGAGCGCGATCGTCCCGTCCTACCCGGTCGTGGAGCGTCATCGCTACGTGTGGGTCTGGGTGGGCGACCCCGACCTGGCCGACCCCTCCAGCGTCCCGGACATGCACCAGATGGACTCACCCGACTGGGCAGGCGACGGCGAGACGATCTACGCGCCCTGCAACTACCAGCTGGTACTGGACAACCTGATGGACCTCACCCACGAGGAGTTCGTGCACAGCTCGAGCATCGGCCAGGACGAGCTCTCCGAGGCCGAGTTCGAGGTGAGCCACTCCGATCGCGGCGTGACCGTGACCCGCTGGATGCGCGACATCGACGCTCCCCCGTTCTGGCTCAAGAACATGCGCGACAGGTTCCCCGGATTCACCGGGAAGGTCGACCGGTGGCAGATCATCCACTTCGAGGCGCCCTCGACGATCCGCATCGACGTCGGCGTCGCCAAGGCCGGCACCGGCGCCCCCGAGGGCGACCGCAGCCAGGGCGTCAACGGCTTCGTGATGAACACGATCACCCCCGAGACCGCGCGCACCTCGCACTACTTCTGGGCCTTCATGCGCAACTACCGCCTGGAGAGCCAGACCATCACGACCCAGCTGCGCCAGGGCGTCCACGGCGTCTTCGGTGAGGACGAGGACATGCTGGCCGCCCAGCAGCGCGCGATCGACGCCAACCCGGACCACGAGTTCTACAGCCTCAACATCGACGCCGGCGGCATGTGGGTGCGCCGGATCCTGGACCGGATGCTGCAGGCGGAGGGTCTCCCCGCCGCCGCAGCGGCGAAGTGAGGCCGCCGCCATGGCAGTGAACACCCAGACCTGGTGGCAGCAGGGCCGCGTGGTCGAGACCTCCGATCTCGCCGAAGGCGTACGCCGCGTCGTGCTCGCTCCCGACCGCCCCGTCCACGCCGCGCCCGGGTCCCACGTCGACCTCCGGCTCGACCTCTCCGGACACGTCAGGAAGCGGTCCTACTCCATCGTCCGCTCCGAGGACGGCGGCCGCCGCCTCACCCTCGGCGTCCAGCTGGCGCCGAGCTCACGCGGCGGGTCCCGCCACATGCACGGCCTCCACGTCGGGGACGTGGTCGAGATGACCGGCCCGGTCCAGAGCTTCCCGCTCGGGGTCGGCGCGGACCGCTACGTGCTGGTCGCCGGTGGCATCGGCGTCACCGCGCTGGTGGCGATGGCCGACACCCTGCGCCGCCGCGGCGCCGACTACACGCTCGTCCTGGCCGGCCGGAGCCGACGTGTCATGGCCTACCTGGACGAGCTCGTCGACGTGCACGGCGACCGGGTCCGGGTGTTCGTCGACGACGAGGACGTACGCCTGGATGTGGAGACGCTGGTCGGCGAGATCACCGGCTCGGCGGCTCCGACGCGGACCGAGATGTACATGTGCGGGCCGATCCGGCTGATGGACGCGATCCGCCGCGCCTGGGTGGCCCATGAGCTGCCCGAGCCCAACCTGCGGTTCGAGACCTTCGGCAGCAGCGGCGCCTGGGCGGCGGAGGACTTCGTCGTGCACCTCCCCCAGCTCGACCGCTCGGTCCGCGTCGGCAAGGACAGCTCGATGCTCGACGCGCTCGAGGACGCCGGCGTCGACGTGATGTGGGACTGCCGCAAGGGCGAGTGCGGGATCTGCCAGGTCAAGGTCCTCGACGTCAGCGGTCGCATCGACCACCGAGACGTGTTCCTGAGCCAGCAGCAGAAGGAGACGTACGCCTCCTTGTGCCTCTGCGTCGCCCGCGCCGCCCGGGGCGAACCCGGCACATCGTCCGCCGAGCCGGCGGCCGTGACCCTGCACCTTCCGTGAAACCCCACCCCGAAAGAGACCCGAGATGAACCTTCGTGCGCGCATCGACGCCGCCGCGATGACCCCGTATCAGTGGATGGTCGTCGCCCTCTGCGTCCTGCTGAACTGCCTGGACGGATTCGACGTGATGGCGATGGCCTTCACCGCCTCCTCGCTGAGCGAGGAGTTCGCGCTGAGCGGCTCGGAGCTCGGCGTGCTGTTGAGCGCCGGCCTCGTCGGCATGGCGGTCGGCTCGCTGGCCCTGGCACCGGTCGCCGACGTCATCGGACGCCGGCCACTGATCCTGATCAGTGTCGGCCTGGCGACCCTCGGCATGCTGCTCTCCGCAGCCGCCCCGACCGCCGTCCTCCTCGGCCTCGCCCGCGTCGTCACCGGGCTCGGCGTCGGCGGCATCCTGGCCAGCACCAACGTGATCGCTAGCGAGTACGCATCGACCCGCTGGCGCGGCCTGGCGATCGGCCTCTACACGGCCGGCTACGGCATCGGTGCCACCCTGGGCGGCGTGGCCGCGCGCGGCATGCTGGCCGACCTCGGCTGGCGCAGCGTCTTCGTCGCCGGTGGCGTCGCGACCGGGATCGCCCTGGTTCTCCTCGTGGTGCTGCTGCCCGAGTCGGTCGACTTCCTGGTCCAGCGCCGGCCGCGTCAGGCCGTCGAGCGGATCAACCGGATCCTCGGGCGGCTCGGCCAGCCCGCGATCACCTCGGACGCGCTCGAGGCAGCGCCGCGGCCGACGACCCGGCACCGCAGCGGCAATCCCGGCGTCCTGCTGGGTGCTGATCTGCGCCGCTCGACCCTGCTCATCTGGGTGGCGTTCCTGGCCACGATGTTCGGCTTCTATTTCGTCAACAGCTGGACCCCGCAGCTGCTGGTGACCTCGGGTATGTCCGAGGCGGACGCGGTCACGGCCGGCATGATGCTGGCGCTGGGCGGCACCGCCGGCTCGGTCCTCTACGGCCTCGTCGCCTCCCGGCTGGACAGCCGCCTGGTCCTGATCGGCTTCACCGTGCTGTCGGCGCTGGCGATGGTCGTCTTCATCACCAGCACGGCGCTGCTCAGCGTCGCGCTGATCATCGGCGTGGTCGTCGGGGCGCTCATCAACGGCTGCATCGCGGGCCTCTACACGATCACCCCGGCCGTCTACGGCACCGAGATCCGCAGCACCGGTATGGGCTGGGCGATCGGCATCGGCCGCATCGGGGCGATCCTGTCGCCGATGCTCGCCGGGCGCCTGCTCGACGCCTCGTGGACCCCGGTCAACCTGTACGTCGGCGCTGCCGTCGTGGTCGCGATCTCCGCTGTCGCGCTGCTCTTCCTGCGCACCGGCCGGGCCGCCCGGACCGTCCCGGAGATGGCCTCGGCCTAGGTGGACGGAATCGGCCCGTCCCGGTTGCAACCGGGACGGGCCGCGAACCGTCTAGATCGGCAGGACGCCCGCTCGGGGCGTACGACCGACGAGGAGTCACCATGTCCACTTCCCGCATCCAGCTCCGTGCCGCGCTCGCGGCGACCGCCGTGGTCGGCCTGCTCGGCCTGGCCGGGTGCGGGAGCGACCCGGCCCCGGCCGCCGGGTCTCCGTCCACAGCCCCCTCCTCCGCGGCCCCCTCGGCCCCGCCCTCGGAACCGTCCGCGACTCCCACGCCGGCACCGTCGGAGGTCCCGATCTCGGCCGCTCCGTCACCGGCCGAGCCGACGCCGAAGCTCGACTGGGGCGGCCCGCTGGCGCCCGGGGCCTTCGGGAAGGTCAAGGCGGAGGGCAACGTACGCACCCTCGTCGAGCAGGGCTGGATGACCCGCGACACCGCGCGCGAGAAGGCCTGCGAGGGCAAGCACTGGAAGTGGGCCGACCAGCTCGGCGACGGCGTCGACGTCACTTACGACCAGCAGGGCGAGATCGCGTCCTTCGGCATGAGCAAGCCCGTCCTCGAGACCGCCCAGGGCGTCACGATCGGCGACTCCCTCATGGTCCTCAAGGACATCTACGGGATGGGCTCGCAGAAGACCAACGACTACGGCCAGGCCACCTGGGTCGTCCAGGACGGCAACCGCTGGATCGGCTTCCTGCTCTCCGGCAACACCCGCGACGCGAAGATCGAGTTCATCGAGGTCTCCGTCGGACGTCAGCCGGGCCTGCTCCGCGACGGCTGCTGATCCTCACCCTCCGGTCCCTCCTCTCGGCGTACGGTGGAGGTGACCGGATCCGTTCTCGTGGAGGTATCCCATGTCCCGTCGTGCAACCGCGGCCGCACTCGCTGCCGGCTGCCTGCTGACTCTCGCTGCTTGTGGGGAGGGCTCAGACCCCGACCCGGGCGATCGCGACGAGGTGAGTGCGAAGCTCGCCGATCCCGACGGGAAGAAGGTCGGGACCGTCGAGGTCGAGGAGGACGACGGGGCCACCCAGATCAGCGTCCGAGTGAGCGGGCTCTCGGCCGGCTACCACGGCTTCCACGTGCACACGACCGGCAAGTGCGAGGCCGACAGCGCGGCGCCGGACGACCCGTCGAAGACCGGTGACTTCCTCTCCGCGGGCGGCCACCTCAACCCCGACGACAGCGCCCACGGCGAGCACCTCGGCGACCTGCCGGCGCTCCTGGTGAACGAGGACAGCACCGCCAGCCTGGAGTTCACCGGCCCGTTCACGCTCGACGACCTCCGCGACGCGGACGGCAGCGCCGTCATGATCCACGCCGGTCGGGACAACTACGCCAACGTCCCGGACCGCTACGCCCCCGAGGGCCCGGACGAGGACACCACCAAGACCGGTGACGCCGGCGACCGGATCGCCTGCGCGGTGATCGAGGCCGGTTGAGCGTCGTGAAATAAGAGGACGTACGCCGCACCGGCCCGCAGACTGGAGCGGTGACCACGGAACTCACCGCGACCGACATGACCCACCTGCGACGCTGCCTGGAACTGGCGGCGGAGGCGTTGGCGGACGGCGACGGGCCGTTCGGCTCGGTGCTCGCCGACAGCACCGGCAACGCACTTCAGGAGGACCGCAACCGCGAGCACTCGACCGGCGACCCGACGGCCCACCCGGAGATCGTCCTGGCCCGTTGGGCCGCGATGAACCTCGACCCGGAGACCCGCGCGGGGGCGACGGTCTACACCTCCGGCGAGCACTGCCCGATGTGCTCGGCGGCGCACGGCTGGTCCGGAGTCGGCCGGATCGTCTACATCGCCTCCTCCGAGCAGCTGACCGAGTGGCGGGCAGGCTGGGGAGCAGGTGAGTCCCCGGTGCGGGCTCTGCCGATCCAGCAGGTCGCGCCGCAGGTCGAGGTCGTCGGCCCCGTCCCCGAGCTGGTCGAGGAGATCCACGCGCTCCACGAGGCGGCTGCGAAGGCGTGACCGGCGCAGGGTGACCGCGCACACACGTTTCTTGCATTGACTGCAACTTGCACTCACTGCAAGAATACCGCGGTGTCCACCTCTGCCCCGCCTTCGAACGCCCGCGAGCGTCAGAAGCGGGAGCGTCGGCTGGCGCTGATCGAGGCTGCTCAGCGGCTGGTCGGCGAGCGTGGTCTCGATGACGTCACCGTGGAGGAGATCAGCTCCGCGGCAGGGTTGTCGACGCGTACGTTCTTCAACTACTTCGACTCCAAGGACGACGCGGTCCTCGGCATCCAGGAGATCGACCTGGACGCCGAGGTGCGCGCGCAGTTCGTCTCCGGCGGGCCGTCAGGCCGGCTGATGGCGGACCTGGAGGCGCTGGTGGCGGGATTCCTCAGGACTGCCGCCCCCAACATCGAGCAGGGCGAGCGAGCGATGCGGCTGATGATGGCCGAACCTCGCCTGGTGCAGCGGCACATCGCCTGGCACCAGCGGGTCGTCGGCACACTCGAGGCCCTGCTCGCCGAACGACGCACGGCACGGCCCTCCCCCGTCGACGACGACACGATCGGGATGGTCGCCGGACTGCTGCTGCGAGCCAGCGCGCTCGCCTGGGCGCGCTCCGGTTACGAGGGCGACGCGGCGGCGCATCTGCCCGAGGCCGTGGCGCAACTCCGCCTCCTCCTCGACGACTAACCCCCACTCAGAACCATCGGAAGGTCCCAAACCCATGAGTCATACAGTCGCGCCCGACGCGCCCGACAAGCCGTTGGTCGTGCTGACGCCGCGTACGATCTGGCTGATCTTCGGTGCGCTGATGGCCTCGATGTTCCTCTCGTCCCTCGACCAGACGATCGTGAGCACGGCCATGCCGACGATCGTCGGAGAGCTCGACGGGGTCGAGCACCAGGGGTGGGTGATCACCTCCTACATCATGGCGATCGCGATCGTGATGCCGCTGTACGGGAAGTTCGGTGACCTGTGGGGTCGCCGCTGGCCATTCCTGGTCGCCGTCACGCTGTTCACCCTCGGCTCGCTCTTCGGCGGGATGGCGCAGACCTTCCCCGAGCTGGTCGCCGCCCGCGGCCTCCAGGGGCTCGGCGGTGGCGGGCTGATGATCCTGTCCCAGGCGATCATCGCCGACATCGTGCCGGCCTCCGAGCGCGGCAAGTACATGGGCC
This sequence comes from Nocardioides sp. NPDC057577, assembly GCF_042801335.1. Lineage (NCBI taxonomy): Bacteria > Bacillati > Actinomycetota > Actinomycetes > Propionibacteriales > Nocardioidaceae > Nocardioides > Nocardioides sp. NPDC057577. The sequence goes on from NZ_JBHVGB010000046.1 coordinate 22,008, forward strand.
CGATGGGCGCTCTCTTCGGTATCTCCGCGGTGATCGGGCCGCTCCTCGGTGGCTGGCTCACCGACGGCCCGGGCTGGCGCTGGACCTTCTGGATCAACGTGCCGGTCGGCATCATCGCGCTGATCGTGGCCTGGTACGCGCTGAAGCTGCCCTCGCACCGCTCCAACCGGCCGGTCGACTGGCTGGGGATCATGTTCATGGTGCTCTCCACCTGCGGCATCGTGCTGCTGACCTCGTGGGAATCGCTCGGCCACGACGGCTACGACTGGTCCTCGCCGCAGCTGCTCGGCCTGCTCGTCGGCACCCTCGCCTCGATCGCCGCGTTCATCGTCACCGAGACCCTCGCGCCCGAGCCGCTGATCCCGCTGCGCCTCTTCAAGAACCCGACCTTCACCGTGACCACGCTGATCGGTCTGGTGCTCGGGATGGGCATGTTCTCGGCGATGGCGATGCTGCCGACGTTCCTGCAGATGTCGACCGGCGCCTCGATCACCAGCTCCGGGCTGCTGATGCTGCCGATGATGGCCGGCATGATGCTGACCGCGATCGGCTCGGGCATCGCGATCTCGAAGACGGGCCGCTACAAGATCTTCCCGATCGCCGGCCTGATCGTCACCGCGGCCGGGATCGCCTGGTTGACCACGATCTCCGGCGACATGTCGATGGTCGTCTTCGGCCTGATGATCTTCGTGCTCGGCGCCGGCATGGGTCTGGTCATGCAGACCATCGTCCTGGCCGTGCAGAACGCCGTCGATCCGCACGAGCTCGGCACCGCGACCTCGGCGAACAACTTCTTCCGGGAGATCGGTGCGACGGTTGGTACGGCGCTGTTCACGACCGTGTTCACCACGCGTCTGAGCGACAACTTCGGGGGCATGGCCGAGAAGATGGCCTCCTCGGGGATGATGCCCGCCGACGGTGCCGGTTTCTCCGGGGGGAGCCTCACCCCGGCCGCTGTCGAGAACCTGCCCGAGCCGCTCCACACCTGGGTCGTCGACGCCTTCACCGAGGCGCTCGCGCCGGCGTTCTGGTATCTCGTGCCGCTGATCCTCCTCGGGCTCGCGCTCGCGCTGTTCCTCAAGGAGGTCAAGCTCTCCGACGAGGCCGGCATGGTCGCCCGCGGGGAGGCGGTCGCCGGCTGAGACTTGCTTGGCGGATTCCTTGACGCTCGCCGTGGCAGGGGGCATTCTCCTGTCACGGCGAGCGTCTGTTCGGGGGACGTGAGCAGCTCTCGGAAAGGCACGCCATGACCCTCCGCGCCCTGCCTGTCTCGATCACGACGGTGTCCGCTCTCGTCGCCGGCCTGCTGCTGGGCGTGACGCCGGCGCCGGCATCGGCGGAGGCCGGGGACGTCGTCCTGGAGACGCTGTCCAACCGGGCCGACCTGGTCTCCGACGGCAACGCGCTGGTGCGGATCACCCTCCCGGAGGACGCCGATCCCGACGACCTGAAGGTCGCGCTGAAAGGCGATCGCGACGTCACCGACGCCTTCGCCGAACGCCCCAACGGCGAGATCGAGGGAGTCGTACGCCGCCTGCGGGTCGGGACCAACGAGCTGACGGCGCGCCTCGTCGACGGTCGCGGTGCCCGGCTCACCATCACCAACCACCCGCGCGGCGGGCCGATCTTCTCGGGCCCCCAGCTGCAGCCGTGGCGTTGTCAGCCGACCGCGACGGACGCGCAGTGCAACCAGGAGCCGACGATCAGCTGGCTCTACAAATCGACAAATCCACTGCTCGACGGACTCCGGCCGTACGATCCCGCGAACCCGCCCCGCGACGTCGCCACCACGACCACCGACGAGGGCGTGAAGGTGCCGTTCGTCGTACGTGTGGAGACCGGCTACCAGAACCGCGACCAGTACCGGATCGCCGTGCTCTGGCAGCCGGGTGAGCCGTGGCGGCGCTGGCGCCCGCAGCAGCAGTGGAACAACAAGCTGTTCATCCCGCACGGCGGCAGCTGCGGGGTGGACCACGAGACCGGGACCGCGCCGACCACCGACTACGCCGGCACCTTCGATCTCGGCATCCCGGTCGTCGCGGACGCCCTCGGCGACAGCCCGACCGTCGCCCTCGGCCGCGGCTTCGCGATGCTCTCGACCGCGCTGGCCAACACCGGCCACAACTGCACCGTGACGAGCGCGGCCGAGTCGCTGATGATGGCCAAGGAGCACCTCGTCGAGACGTACGGCGACCTGCGCTACACGATCGGCAGCGGGTGCTCCGGGGGCTCGATCGCGCAGCAGACGATCGCGAACGCCTACCCCGGGATCTACCAGGGCCTGGTCGTGACCTGCTCCTACCCCGACTCGCTCTCGCCGGGCCTACAGTTCTCCGACTACCACCTGCTCCGCAAGTACTTCGAGAGCTCCGAGCGGCTCACCGACGGGAAGTTCTGGAACCCGCTGCAGTGGGCCGCGGTGGAGGGCCACCTGCTGCCGCTCAACGCGGTCACCGCCGACGAGGGCCTGTTCAAGCAGGCGGTGATGCCGACGCACCCGTGCTCCGGCGTCAGCGACCAGGAGCGCTACGACGCTGCGACGAACCCCGGCGGCGTACGGTGCTCCATCATCGACGGCGCGATCAACGTCTTCGGGCCGCGGCCGGAGAGCGTGTGGACGCCCCAGGAGAAGCAGATCGGGCGTGGCTTCGCGGGCTCGCCGCTGGACAACACCGGTGTGCAGTACGGCCTGGAGGCGCTGCGGGCCGGGGCGATCACCCCGGCGCAGTTCGTCGACGTGAACGAGAAGATCGGTGGGCTCGACATCGACGTCCAGCCGCGGGCACAGCGCTCGGTCGCCGACCCCGGAGCGCTGACGAACGCCTACCGCAGCGGCATGGTCAACACCGCCAGCAACCTGTCCGGCGTGGCGATCATCGACCACCGCGGACCGGACCCGGGCGTCGCGCACGACGCGCGCTGGGCCTGGGCCATGCGCGACCGGCTGACCCGGGAGCAGGGCCACGCGGACAACCAGGTGATCTGGTACGGCGTGACGCCCCTCATCGGCGACCCGAGCTACTCCAAGGAGGCGCTGCTCGCGATGGACCGGTGGCTTGCGTCGGTCGAGGCGGATCGGCGCGACGTGGCGCTGGCGGACAAGATCGTCCAGGACCGCCCCGGCGACCTCCACGACCGCTGCACCCAGACCCAGGGCGTCTCCAGCGAGGACGGCCTGTTCCTGCCGGTCGCCGACCCGCTCGTGGACGACCTGACCGGCGGGGTGCTCGACGGCCTCAACGGTGCTGTCCAGCCGGTCCTGGATCCCGCGCTCAACCTCGTCGTCGACCCGGTCTCGGACCTGGTGTGCGGGCTCGGACCGGTCAGCGACCTGGTGAAGACCGACTTCGCGACGCCGCGGATCGTGGCCGGCGACAACAACTACTCCGACAACGCCAAGTGCCAGCTCAAGCCGCTGCGCCGCACCGACGACTACGGTGCCTTCGGTCTCACCGATGCTCAGTGGGCCAGGCTGGAGAAGACCTTCCCCGACGGGGTGTGCGACTACAGCAAGCCGGGTGTCGGATTCACGAAGACCGAGACCTGGCTGACCTACCAGCGAGCCGATGGGTCGGTCATCTACGGAGGTACGCCGATGGGCCGGGCCCCACGGTCGGCACCGTTCGAAAATTGACCGGTGCCCCGTGCCGGGTCGGGGTTAATGTCTCGGGCATGTCTTCCCCCGAGCCGACCTTCGTCCTGGTCCACGGCGCCTTCGCCAACTCGTTCTCGTTCGCACCGCTCCAGGCCGAGCTGGCGCTGCGCGGGTTCCGCTCGCTGGCGGTCGACCTTCCCGGTCACGGCTTCGGAGCGACCTTCCCCGTGGCCTACCAGGCACCCCAGGACCTTGCCGCGCTCGCGTCCGCGCCGGGCGGGATCAAGGGCGTGACCCTCGCCGACAACGTCGCCCACCTGGTCTCCGTGCTCGAGCGGGCGAAGGAGCACGGCCCGGTGGTCGTGGTCGCGCACAGCCGCGGCGGGATCACCCTGACCGCGGCCGCCAACGCCCGCCCGGACCTGATCGACCAGATGGTCTACGTCTCGGCCTGGGCCCCGGTGGAGCTCGATGCGGCGGCGTACAACGCCGAGCCCGAGATGGCCTCCTTCGACGCCTCCGTGCTGATCGGCGCGGCCGCCGCCAACCCCGCCGATGTCGGCCTGCTGCGCTGCAACTTCCGCACCGCCTCCCCCGAGGTCCTGGCCGGCCTCAAGCACGCCTTCATGGCCGACGGCACCGACGACGAGTTCCGTACGTTCCTCAACACCTTCCAGCCCGACGAGAACCTCGACGCCGGCAGTCCCGACGATCGCGCCCAGGCGGCCACCTGGGGCACGGTCCCCCGTGCGTTCGTACGCCTCAGCGAGGACGTCAGCATGCCGCCGGCGATGCAGGACCGGCTGATCCGCGAGGGCGACGCCCTCACCCCCGACAACCCGTACGCCGTCCACACCCTGGAGTCGAGCCACCTCCGCTGGCTGGTCCACCCGTCACCTGCGGCGGACCTGCTCGCGGAGATGGCGACCAGCTGAGACCAACAAGTGGGTCATTTGTCCAGGACCCTTGACCCACACTGCCACGGGCAGGCATCCTCCGGGTATGACTTGGGTCACCTGGAAGACGGCGACGGCCACAGCGGCGGTGACGGTCGCTGCGCTCGGACTCGCGGCGGCACCGCCTTCGGCGAGCGCGACAACCACCCCGTCGAGCACCGCACGGGCCGCGACCGACCGGGGCGAGGACTTCCTGGTCGGCCGCGGCATCGCCGACGTCACCGGCGAGGTCGCCGAGGCCGGGATGATGGGGTACGCCGACCTCGGCCAGGTCAGCAGCGGCCTGCACATGCGCCAGCGCGCCCGGGCGTTCGTGATCGCCGACCCGGACTCGGGCGAGCGCGTGGTCCACGTCCTCGCCGACGCCGGGATGATCTTCCAGAGCGTCCGCGACGCCGTGCTGGCGAAGCTCGAGCAGCGCTTCGGCGACACCTACTCCGAGCGCAACGTGATGTTGACGGCTACCCACACGCACGCGGCGCCGGGCGGCTTCTCGCACCACACGCTCTACAACGTCACCACGCTGGGCTACCACGGCAAGACGTTCCGCGCGCTCGTCGACGGGATCGTCTCCTCCGTCGTGCGGGCCGACGCCGACCTCGCTCCGGCCGAGCTGAGCCTGTCGACCAGCGAGCTCACCAACGCCAACGTCAACCGCTCGAAGACGGCGTTCGACCGCAACCCGGAGGCCGACAAGGCCCACTTCCCCGGCGGCGTCGACACCCGGAGCACCACGCTCCAGGTGCGCCGCGCGGGCGAGCTCGACGGCGTCATCAACTGGTTCCCGGTCCACGCGACCAGCATGTCGACCAACAACACCCTGGTGAGCCCCGACAACAAGGGCTACGCCGAGTATGCCTGGGAGCGGCTCGCCCGCGGCGTCGACTACGTCGCGGACAGCGACGACCCCGGCTTCGTCGCGTCCTTCGCGCAGACCAACTCCGGCGACATGTCGCCGAACCTCAACCTGCGGCCCTCCGACGGCCCGACCACGGACCAGTTCGAGAACACCCGGATCATCGGCACGAGGACGTACGACGCCGCCCGCCGCGGGCTCGACGACGACCGCGCGCTGAGCGGGGGCGTCGACTCCCGGATCGTCTACGTGAACCTCGCGAACACCGCGGTACGCCCCGAGTTCACCCCCGACGGGAAGCCGCACACCACCTGCCCGGCCGCGCTCGGCGCGGCGTTCGCGGCGGGCAGCACCGAGGACGGCGGCGGCGGGCTGCCGATCTTCAAGGAGGGCAAGGACGGCGGCAACCCGGCGGTCGCGGCGATCTCCGAGGCGCTCTACACCGCGAGCCCGGCGCTGCGTGCGTGCCAGGGGTCGAAGGAGATCCTGCTCCCGGTCGGAGCGCTCGACATGGTGCAGCAGAAGCTGCCGGTGCAGCTGGTCCGGGTCGGCGACCTCTACCTCGTCGGGATGCCGGCCGAGGTGACCGTGGTGTCCGGTCTGCGGCTGCGACAGGCGGTCGCCGAGGCGGTCGGCACCGACATCGACCACGTGCTGGTGCAGGGCTACGCCAACGCCTACGCGCACTACCTGACCACGCCGGAGGAGTACGAGGCCAAGGAGTACGAGGGCGCCTCGACGCTCTTCGGGCGCTACGAGCTCCCTGCGTTCATGCAGACCGCGGCCGACCTCGGTGCCGCGATGCGGGACGGGGTCGACGTACCGCTCGGCGAGAAGGAGCGCGACCGCAGCGCCGGCCAGCTCGCCTCGCTCCAGGGTGCGGTGGTGGCTGACGCGCCGCCGATCGGGAAGGGCTACGGCGACGTGCTGACCGCGCCGGGCGCGACGTACGGACCGGGCGAGCAGGTGAGCGTGACCTTCGCCGGTGCGCATCCCAACAACGACCTGCACCACGAGGGCAGCTACCTCACCGTGGAGCGGCGTACGCCGGACGGGTGGCAGCGGATCGCCGACGACGGCGACTGGTCGACGAAGCTGCACTGGCAGCGCTACGGCGTCGCCGCGTCGAAGGTGACGATCACCTGGGACGTACCCGAGGACGTGGCGCCCGGGAGCTATCGGATCCGCTACTTCGGCGATGCCCGGAGCCTGCTCGGAACCATCCGGTCGATCAGCGGCACCAGCCCGACGTTCTCGGTCGTGGGCCGATGAGGTCCGCAGCGGTGGGCATCGCGGCGGCGTGCGCACTTGCCGCGACGTTGGTTCCCGGCCCGGCGGCCTCGGCAGCGGCCCCGCCGCCCGACCTGAGCATCCTGACCCACAACGTCGCGATGCTGCCGACGATCCTGGGTGGGAAGGCCAACGGCAACCGGGCGGGCCTGTTCGCCGAGGCCGACCACCTGCGTGGGCACGACGTGGTGGTGCTGGAGGAGGCCTTCGACAACGGCCCGTCCGACACCCTCAAGTCCCGCCTGGCCAGCCAGTATCCCCACCAGACACCGGTCCTCGGCCGCTCCCGCTCGGGCTGGGACGAGACCCTCGGGTCCTACTCCTCGCTGACCCCCGAGGACGGCGGCGTGACGATCCTGAGCCGCTGGCCGATCACGCACCGGGTCCAGTACGTGTACGCCGACGGGTGCGGCGCCGACTGGTTCGCGAACAAGGGGTTCGTCTACGCCCGCCTCGACGTCGACGGCCGACCGGTACACGTGGTCGGCACCCACGTCCAGGCCGAGGACTCCGCCTGCTTCGGTCGTGGGGCCGAGGTCCGGGCCGAGCAGTTCGCCGAGCTCGACGGTTTCCTCGACGGGCTCGCGATCCCGGCCGACGAGCCGATCGTGATCACCGGCGATCTCAACGTGGTCAAGGAGTCCCCCGAGTACGCCACCATGCTGACCGCGCTCGACGCCTCCGCCCCGGCCTTCGCCGGGCATCCCTACAGCTGGGACCCGGAGACCAACCCGCTGGCGAGCTCGGGCGGGCGCGAGCAGCTCGACTACGTGCTGTTCCGGCGCGGCCACCCGCAGCCTCGGGGATGGACCAACACCACCCTGACGCCGACCTCGCCGCCGTGGACCTCCGGCGGGACGACCTACACCGACTACTCCGACCACTATCCGGTCCTGGGAGGGACATCGTGACCTGGCAGAACTGGGCGGGCACCGAGCGGGTCACCCCCGCACGCGTGGCCTCCCCCGCGACGACCGACGAGGTGTCGGCCGCCGTCAAGGAGGCCTCCCGCGACGGACTGAAGGTCCGGATGATCGGCTCGGGACACTCGTTCACGGGCGCGGCGGTCGCTCCCGGCGTACAGCTGCGGCCGGACCGGCTCGACGGCATCCATTCGGTCGACCGCGAGTCCGGACTCGTGACGGTCGACGCGGGCATCCCGCTGCACCGGCTCAATCCGATCCTGGCCGAGCACGGGCTGGCGATGGAGATCCTCGGCGACATCGACCGGCAGACCCTCGCCGGCGCGATCTCGACCGGCACCCACGGCAGCGGCGCCGCGTTCGGCAGCATCTCGACCCAGGTACGCGGCCTCGAGCTCGTCCTCGCCGACGGGTCGGTCGTGCAGTGCTCGGCGACCGAGCGGCCCGAGCTGTTCGAGGCCGCCCGGGTCTCCTTCGGCGCGCTCGGTGTGATCACCAAGGTGACGCTGCAGTGCGTGCCGCTCTATGCGCTGCGGGCCGTCGACGCGGCCGCGCCGCTCGAGGAGGTGCTCGACGGCGTCGACGAGCTGGTCGCCACCAACGACCACTTCGAGTTCTTCTGGTTCCCGCACACGACGACCGCGCTCACCAGGAAGTTCCAGCGCCTGCCCGGCGACAGCGAGCTGCGTCCGATGAGCCGGTTCGCCCGCACTCTCGACGACCGGATCGTCACCAACATCGGCTTCGAGGCGATGCTCCGCGCAGGCACCCGCTTCCCGCGCCTGGTGCCCGGCATCACCCGGTTCGTGACCAAGGCGATCTCCGCACGCGACTTCACCGACCTGGCCCCGAACGTGTTCGCCTCCGACCGGGACGTACGTTTCCGGGAGGGTGAGTACTTCGTGCCGCGCGACGCGCTCGTGCCGGCGCTGCGCGAGCTGAAGCGGTGGGTCGACACCCACGACGAGGCGGTGTCGTTCCCCTTCGAGGTCCGGTTCGTACGTCACGACGACATCTGGCTCTCGCCGGCCTACGAGCGCGACTCGGCCGTCGTGGCCTTCCACCAATACCACCGGATGCCGCACGAGCGCTGGTTCGGCATCTGCGAGGACGTCCTCGGCGCCGCCGGCGGCCGGCCGCACTGGGGCAAGATGCACCGGCTCGACGCGGCGTCGCTGCGCGAGGTCTACCCCCGCTACGACGACTTCGTCGCCCTCCGCGACCGGCTCGACCCGGCGCGCCTGTTCACCAACCCCTACCTGGAACGAGTGCTGGGACGATGAGCCTGATGACCACCTCCCCAGCGACCTCCTACCGCGCGCTCGCGGAGGCGACCTCCGACCTCGAGACGCCCTACGGCGTGCTGGACCTCGGCGCGCTCCGGACCAACGCCGCCGACCTGGTGCGCCGCGCCGCCGGCATCCCGATCCGGGTGGCCAGCAAGTCGGTGCGGTCGCGAGCCGTGATCAGGGACGTGCTGGCGATGCCGGGCTTCCGGGGCGTGCTGGCCTACACCCTTCCCGAAGCTCTCTGGCTGGCCCGCGAGGTCGACGACGTGGTGGTCGGCTACCCGAGCGTCGACCGGGTCGCCCTGCGTACGTTGGCCTCCGACGAGCTGCTCGCCGACCGCGTCACGATCATGGTCGACAGCGTCGACCAGCTCGACCTGATCGACTCGGTCGTCGGCCGCGACGGGCCACCGATCCGGGTCTGCCTCGAGCTCGACGCCTCGCTGCGGCTCGCCGGCGGACTCGTGCACCTCGGCGCCCGCCGCTCCCCCGTGCACACGCCCGAGCAGGCCGCGAAGCTCGCCCGTGCGATCGTGGCCCGTCCGCGGTATCGGCTGGTCGGCATGATGGGCTACGAGGGCCAGATCGCCGGCGTCGGCGACGACCAGCCGGGTCTGCGCAAGCACGCGGTCCGTGCGGTGCAGTGGCTCTCCGCGCGCGAGCTGGCGGAGCGTCGTGCCGCCGCGGTCAGCGCGGTCCGCCGGATCGCTCCGCTGGAGTTCGTCAACGGTGGCGGCACCGGCAGCATCGAGACGACCCGCGCGGAGTCCGCGGTCACCGAGATCGCCGCGGGATCCGGCCTGTTCGGACCGCACCTGTTCGACCACTACACCCGGTTCACACCGCGGCCCGCGGCGTACTTCGTCCTCTCCGTCGTACGCCGCCCCTCACCGCGCCACGCCACCGTGCTCGGCGGCGGCTGGATCGCCTCCGGAGCCGCCGGGGCCGACCGGTTGCCGGCACCCGTCTGGCCGCGGGGGCTCAAGCTGCTGCCCGCCGAGGGCGCCGGCGAGGTGCAGACGCCGCTGACCGGCCCCGGCGCGGCCGGTCTGAGGATCGACGACCGGGTGTGGTTCCGGCACACCAAGGCCGGCGAGCTGTCCGAGCACCTCGACGCCTTCCACGTCGTCGACGACGGCGCCCTCGTCGGCGAGGTCGCGACCTACCGTGGCGAAGGCACCGCCTTCCTGTGAGCACCGGGCTCGCCGCACCCACCGAGCGGGCGACCCGGCCGTGGGTCGCCGCGATCTCGCTCGCGAACGCCGGCCTCTACACCGCCTGGTTCGGCCCGATCCTGACCCTGCTCGGGATCCAGGCGGAGCGCTTCGCCGGAGACGACAAGGAGGCGGCGCTCGCCTGGATCCTCGGCATCGGTGCGCTCTTCTCGACGGCCGCGAACCCGATCTTCGGTGCGCTCTCGGACCGTACGACCTCCCGGTTCGGACGCCGCCTCCCCTGGATCGTGGCCGGCACGACCGGCGGCGTCGCGAGCCTGGTCCTGCTCGCCTTCGCGCCCAACCTCACCGTCGTGACCGCCGGCTGGTGTCTCGCGCAGCTCTCCCTCAACGCCAACCTCGCGGCCATCACGGCTGCCGTACCCGACCACGTTCCCCACCGCCAGCGCGGCACCGTGGGCGGCTACCTCGGCCTGGCGCAGACCGTCGGCTCGGTCGTCGGTGCCGGGCTCGCCGCTGCCGCCGGCGGCATCACCGGCGGCTACCTCGCCTGCGCGGCCTTCCTGGTGATCGCGACCGTGCCGTACGTCGTGATGCGCCGCGACCTCGTGCTCGACCGCGCCGACCGGCCACCGTTCTCGTGGACGACGTTCGCGAAGGGGTTCTGGGTCAGCCCGCGCCGCCACCCGGACTTCGCCTGGGCCTGGCTGACCCGGTTCCTGATCAACCTGGGTTTCGCGATCGGCCTGGTCTACCTCCTCTACTACCTCGACGACGAGGTCGGCTACGCCGACCCGGAGACCGGTGTCTTCCTGCTCTCCGCGCTCAACTCGCTGGCCCTGCTCGTCACCGTGGTCGGCGCCGGTGCGTTGTCGGACCGCATCGGGCGTCGGCGCGTCTTCGTGCTCGTCGCCGGAGTCGTCATGGCCGGGTCCACCCTGAGTCTCGGGGGCTGGAGCACCTGGCCGACGACGGTGGCTGCCGTCATCGTGCTCGGGCTGGGCATGGGGATCTTCACCTCCGTCGACCTTGCCCTGATGATCGACGTCCTTCCCGAGGCCGCCGACCGCGGCAAGGACCTCGGCGTCATCAACATCGCCAACGCGCTGCCGCAGGTGCTCGCTCCGGTCATCGCCGCGCCGCTCGTCGCCACCCTGGGATACCCAGCCCTCTATGCCGCGGCGGCCGCCGCCGCCCTCGCCGGCGCCGTGCTCGTCTTCCAGATCAAGTCCGTTCGATGAAGGAGTCCCGATGACCGATTTCCCCGCCCTCCCCGCCGACTTCACGTACGGCGTGTCGACGGCGTCGTACCAGATCGAGGGAGCCGTCGGCGAGGACGGCCGCGGCACCTCGATCTGGGACACGTTCAGCACGGAGCCCGGCCGGATCAAGAACGGCGAGACGGGCGCGGTCGCGTGCGACCACTACCACCGATGGCCGGAGGACGTCGCGCTGATGAAGGACCTCGGCATCGACTCCTACCGGTTCTCCGTCGCCTGGCCGCGGATCCAGCCGACCGGGTCCGGACCGGCCAACGAGGCCGGGCTCGCCTTCTACGACAAGCTGGTCGACGCGCTGCTGGAGGCCGGCATCGAGCCGGCCGTGACGCTCTACCACTGGGACCTGCCGCAGCCGCTCCAGGACGCCGGCGGCTGGCAGAGCCGGGAGACCGCGCAGCGGCTGGCCGACTACGCCACGATCGTCGCCGACCGGCTCGGTGACCGGGTCTCGATGTGGATGCCGCTCAACGAGCCGGTCGTGGTCACGATGCTCGGCCACGCCATCGGGACCCACGCACCCGGCCAGAGCCTCGGCTTCGACGCGCTCCCCGTCGCCCACCACCAGCTGCTCGGCCACGGACTCGCCGTCCAGGCGCTGCGGGCCGCCGGCGCCACCAACATCGGGATCGCGTCGAACCACACCCCGACCTGGGCCGCGAGCGACTCCGCCGAGGACCGCGAGGCCGCGGCGGCGTACGACACCCTGGCGAACTGGCTCTTCGCCGACCCGATCCTGCGCGGGTCCTACCCCGACGGGATGGAGGGGTTCATGCCTGGACCGGTCGCCGACGACCTGGCGGTGATCTCGACGCCGCTGGACTGGTTCGGCGTCAACTACTACCAGCCGACCCTGGTCGGTGTGCCCGGCGCGGCGGGTGAGGAGTCACCGGTGCTGGAGGGTGCGGCGCTGCCCGAGGGGATGCCGTTCGAGCTGCGCCGGATCACCGGCGTACCGACCACCGACTTCGGCTGGGCGATCGTTCCCGACGGGCTGCGGGAGATCCTGACCACCTTCCACCAGCGGTACGGCGACGCGCTGCCGCCGCTCTACGTCACCGAGAGTGGCTGCTCCTATCACGACAAGGTCGTCGACGGACGGGTCTCCGACCAGGCGCGGATCGACTACCACGACGGCCACCTGCGCGCGATCGCCCGGGCGATCGAGGACGGCGTCGACGTACGCGGCTACTTCACCTGGTCTCTGCTCGACAACTTCGAGTGGGCCGAGGGCTTCACCGAGCGGTTCGGGCTCGTGCACGTCGACTACGACACCCTCACCCGGACCCCGAAGGACTCCTACCTCTGGCTCCAGCAGCTGCTGGCGGGCACCTGGGGACAATCGCGCCGCGCCGGGGAATAGCCGGTGGCGCTCCAGGCGCCCACGCTGGACAGCATCGAC
>NZ_JBHVGB010000047.1:0-34704 GCF_042801335.1 Nocardioides sp. NPDC057577
GCCAAATCTTTCTCGGCGACGGCCGGTGTCAAGGATCGCCGAAGGCGACCGGCGTCAGCCGGCGGCTGCAGGCCGTCCTTTACTCCGGACGCCGCCGAGAAGACCCTCAAGCAAGGGTCGGCGGCAAACACCAACCACAAAGAAGCGGTCAGCGCCCCCCGCCCAATATCTCCTCCAACTCCCCCCGCCCAGGAAGCGCAGAAGGCTCGACAAGCCGACCAGACCGCACGTAATAGAAAGCCGCCCGAACCCGAGCCAACGGCACCCCCATCAGCTCAGCCCACCCGACCCGATACAGCGCGAGCTGGAGCGGATCGGCGTTCTGGCTCTGGTTGGTCTTCCAGTCGACGATCAGGAAGCTCCCGTCCGGCTCCTGGTAGACGGCGTCGATCCGTCCCCGAACGACCTGGCCTGCCAGGACGATGGCGAACGCCGCCTCGACCCGGAACGGCGGCCGGTCCGCGAAGGGCCCGTTCTCGAAGGCGCTGATGACCTCCTCGAGGCCGGACTCGTCCTCGATGCCGTGGTCTGCACGACCGGGGAGATCATCGGGGTCGAAGAGGTCCTGCTGACCGAAGCGGGCCTCGACCCAGGCGTGGAACCGGGTGCCGAAGCGGGCCTGGGAGGACGGCTTGCGGGGCATCGGGCGGACCAGGTCGGCGGCGAAGCCGAGCGGGTCGTCGCGCAGCTTCGACATGGCGGTGGCCGAGAGCGAGGACGGCAGCGGTACGACCACCTCCGGAGCGCGCTCACGCTCCGCCTCGGTGAGCAGCCGCTCGATCTCCTCGTCCCACTGGTTCACCGTCTCGAGCAGGGTGAGGTCTTCGAGATCATCGGGCCCCGGCGTCGCCTCGCGAACCAGCCTGGCCGCCTCCAGCCGGCGCTCCACCTCGGGGGTGTGGTGGTTGATCGGCCACGGGAGGTCGACCTCCTGCGCTGCGTACGGGCTCTCCTCCTCGCCCTTGACCACGACGTCGGCCCAGCGGTCGGGCTTGGCGCCCCACTGCAGCAGCGCCTCCCGGGTCTTCTCGACATAGACCGACGGCCCGCGGCCCTCCTTCAGGGAAGGCGACCAGCGCCAGCACGAGACGAACTGGATGTGGCGAGCACGGGTCCAGGCGACGTAGGCCAGCCGAAGCTCCTCGACGCGCTCGTGCTCCTTGCGCTCGGCGAGGAGCTCGTCGATCGAGTCGGCGTCGTGGCCGTGGAGCTGCGGCAGATCGGCGCGATCACCGCGGAGAGCGGCGGGCATGACCGAGGGGACGGTCAGCCACGAGGATCGGGTCTGACCGGTGGGGAACTTCTTGTGGGTGACCCCGACCAGGAAGACGACGTCCCACTCCAGCCCCTTGGCGCGGTGGACGGTGAGCAGCTTGACCGAGTCGGCCTCCGAGGGGGTGGCGACGTCGAGGCCCTGGCCGTATTCGTCCTCCGCCTCGAGGTAGGCCAGCAGCGCGGCGAGGGTGACCTGACCATCGAGACCCTCGAAGTCGGCGACCGCCTGGACGAAGAGGTCGAGGTTGTCCCGCCTGGCCGAGGCCGCCGGGGAGACCGAGGCGGCCAGCTCGATGTCGATGCCGGTGACGTCGATGATCCGCCGGACCAGGTCGAGGAGCGGCTCGTTGACCGCCCTGCGCAGCCCACGGAGCTCGTCGGCGAGAAGCTTGAACCGCTCCCGGGCCTGCGGTGAGTAGTCGTAGTCGGAGGGGTCGCCGGGATCCTCCAGCGCGTCGTTGAGCGAGGGAATCTCAGTGGGGTCGGTGCCCTCGACCGCCGCCTCCAGCTGCCGCTCGATGTCGGCGAACTCCTCCGCGCCGCCGACGACCCCGGCCAGGTCGCGTGACCTGCGGCCGAGGATGGCCAGGTCGCGCGGACCGACCGCCCAGCGTGGACCGGCGAGCAGCGTGAGCAGCGCGGCGTTGGCGGTGACGTCGTGGAGCAGCTCCATGGTGGCCACGACCTCAGCCACCTCGGGCAGCCGCAGCAGCCCCTTCAGACCGACGATCTCGACCGGGATCTCGCGAGCGGTGAGCGCGTCGAAGACCGCCGCCGCCTGCGAGTTGTCCCTGGTCAGGACGCCGATCTCCTTCCACTCCCCCACCGCCTCATGGGCCTCGATCACCTTGTCGGCGAGCCAGAGCAGCTCATCGTCGTACGTCTCGTGGACATGCACCCGCACCTCACCGTCGCGCGCCCCCTCGGCGGCGACCAGACGCTCCTTCTCGCGACCCTCGTAGAGCTGGGCGGCCAGATGGTTGGCGGTGTCGAGGATGCGTGCGTCGGAGCGGCGGTTGACGGTCAGGGAGTAGGCGGGGCGCCGTCCGTCCTTCGTCGGGAAGTCGCGGCCGAACTCGAGGATGTTGCTCACCGAGGCGCCGCGCCAGCCGTAGATCGCCTGGTTGGGGTCGCCGACGGCGGTGACGGGGTGTCCGTCGCCGAAGAGGCGGGCGAGCATCTGGGCCTGGGCCACCGAGGTGTCCTGGTATTCGTCGAGCAGCACGACCTTGAACTTCCCGCGCTCGATCTCGCCGACCTCGGGCGTCTCCACGGCCAGCCGGGCGGCGAGAGCGATCTGGTCGGAGAAGTCCATCAGCCCGAGCCGGTCCTTGAGCCGCCGGTAGCCGTCGACCAGGTCGAGCAGCTCGTAGCGCTTGTCGATCGCGTCGATCGCCTTCTCGACCTTGGTCAGCTTGGTCTTGACCCGTTTCCCGTCGGCCAGCTGGGCCGTGAGGTCGGCCACCTCCAGCGCGAACAGCGACCGCTCGTTGCGGTCGTAGGCGCGCAGCGTGGCGGGGTCGACGAGGTGCTCGGAGAGCTCGGAGTCGAGCGCGAGCAGCTGCTGGACAGCCAGCTTCGGGTAGTCGGTGAGCTTCTCCACCGGGTGGGTGTGCCGGGCCAGGGCTCGAGCCGCCAGCTGGTAGCGGGTCGCGTCGGCGATCAGCCGGGTGTCGGGTTCGTGACCGATCCGCAGGCCGTGCTCGGAGAGCAGGCCGGAGGCGTAGGAGTGGTAGGTCGCAACCGTCGGCTCGGTGGGCTCGTCATCCTCCTCACCGGGCCGCGGCGGGCCCTCGCGGCGCTCCGGCCACAGCCCCGCCTTCTGCAGCGACTCCCGGATCCGGGTGGCCAGCTCGGCGGTCGCCTTCGTGGTGAAGGTCAGACCGAGCACCTCCCCAGGAAGCACACGGCCGGTGGCGACCAGCCAGACGACTCGAGCGGCCATCACCGCGGTCTTGCCGGACCCGGCGCCGGCGATCACCACGGCCGGCTCCAACGGCGCCGTGATCGCGCGGAACTGCTCCTCGCTGTAGAGCCAGTCGTGGCCCATCAGCTTGGCGAGCTCCTCAGGGGTCTCGACGGTCATGCTCATGACAGCACCGATCCCGAGGTCTGCGCCGGGCAGAGCGAGACGAACTGGCACCGGTCGCACTGCTTACCGGGTCTGGCCACGAACTCCTCGGCGCGCACGGTCGCCACCGCCTTCTCCAGCTGAGTGATGATCTCGGGCGGCTCGGGCGCCTGCACCTGCACCTTCGGCAGCTCGCTCCCCGAACCCGCGGGATGGCGCAGCTGGATCAGCTCCGCACCACCGGAGGTCGCCCCAGGTGCCAGCGACGAGGCCGCGCCGTGCTCGACGGCCAGCTGGTAGAGGCCGAGCTGGCCGTGCTCCTTGACCTCCTGCGCGGTGGGCGGATACTTCCCGGTCTTCAGGTCGACGACGACGATCCGGCCGCTCTCATCGAGCTCCAGGCGGTCCGCATAGCCGTTCAGCCGCACCGTCTCCCCGCTGGGCAGCGAGACCTTCGCCGTCAGCTGCTCCTCGAAGCCGATCACGGTCCGTGCGCCGGGGCGCCGGTGCCAGGTCAGGAACCGGGCCAGCACATCGTGGACCGCCTCACGCTCGCGGGCGGCGGACCAGGGCGTACGGAACTCGAGGCCGCCCCAGACCTCGTCCACGAACGGCATCAGGTCCTCGACGGTGGCGGCATCGAGATCGCCGCGGGCGAGCTGCTCGGCGATCGCGTGCACCACCTTGCCGAAACCCTGGCTCGAGGAGTCCGTGACGGCGCCCCCGGCCTCCCGGGCCAGGAACCACTGCGCGGGACAGGTCAGGATCGCCTCCAGCGCCGACGCGCTCAGCGTGATCGGACGGTCCTCGGGGCGCACCGCGGCCGAGGCGTACGTCGGGGCTCGCAGCCCCCACCAGGTCGACGGGTCGGCGGAGAGCGCGATCCGCTTGCCTCGCACCTCGGTCGCGGCCAGCATCGCAAGCCTCCTCGCGGCGGCCTCGCGCAGCGCGTCGGGTTGGGCAGGATCCGCGGCGGTGCGGCGTAGCTCGGCGACCAGACCGGCCAGCGACAGCGGTCGGGCCGGCCTGCCGACGCGGTGACGGATCTGGTCCTCGCGCAGGCCGAGCTCGTTGATGAACCGCGACGGCTGGTCGCCGTCGTCGTCGGGTGACTTCACCGCGGTCACGACCAGCCGGGACCGGGCGCGGGTGGCGGCGACGTAGAAGAGCCGGCGCTCCTCGGCGAGCATCGCCGAGCGGGTCAGTGGCGGCAGCAGCCCGCCGTGACGGCCGTCCGGCAGCGCCGGGGCGATCCGGTCGGGGCCGAGGAGCGAGTCGCGCCGGCGCAGGTCGGGCCATGCCCCCTCCTGGACGTGGGCGACGACCACCAGACCCCACTCCAGCCCCTTGGAACGGTGGGCGGTGAGCAGCCGCACCGCCGAGCCGCGCACGCCCTTGTCGGCCAGGGTGTCGGCCGGGATCTCCTGGGCACGAAGCGTGGCCAGAAAGGTCTCCACCGAGGTGAACTCCTGGCGTCCCTCGATCTTGGCGGCGGTGTCGAAGAGCGCCACCACCGCGTCCAGGTCGCGGTGTGCCAGCCGCGCCGCCGCACCGCCGGACTCCACCTGCGCCCGGAGCCGCTGCCCCCACTCGGCACCGTCCCACAGCGTCCACAGCACCTGCTCCGCCCCGGCCCCGTCTTTCAGCACGGTCCGCGCCTCGGCAAGCAGAGCCGCAAGCCGGCGGACCCGCCCCAGCACCCGCTCCTCGCCACCCCCGCCGCCCTCGCCGCGACCCCCGCCGGTCGAGCCGGATTCGTGAGGTACGAACGAATCCGTGTCGAGACCAACACGGTCCCCTGTCGCGCTCGATCGGACCGTGTTGGTCTCGACACGCTCGCTGGCGCTCACGGCTCGACCAGCGGCGAAACCGGGATCGAGCACGGCACGGCGTACGAGATCATGTGCGGCGACGTCGGGAAAGCGAGCCCGCAGGGTGCGGGTGAGCGCGCGGACGTCGGTGGCATCGAGGCCACCGAGCGGACCGGTGAGCAGCTCATGGCAGCGCTCGGGGCGTACGTAGCGCTCGTCGAGATCCGACTCGACGTCGGCGTCGACGACGATCCCGAGCGCGTCGAGGAGGACCGCGGCGGCGGGCTCGCGGACCAGCGGGGTCTCGTCGGCGGCGACCTCGACCGGGACACCGGCGGCGGTCAGCGACCGGCGCAGCTGCGGGATCGAGGTGCGACCGGAGCGCACCAGGACGGCCATGTCGGACCAGTCGATGCCGTCCTCGAGATGCGCGCGGCGGAGCAGGTCGGCGATGTGCTCGGTCTCGGCGCGGTCGGTGTCGAAGGTGAGCACCTCGGCCCGGCCGGGGTCCTGAGCCAGCGGGTGCGGGTTGCGGAAGGTGTCGTAGGCCGCGGCCGGGATCGAGCCGCGCACCGAGATGCCCGCCGCGATCGACCGCGACGCCCGCAGCAGCCGCGACCCGAACCGCCGGGTCGTCCCGAGCGCCACCACCGGCGCGTGCCGGCGTTGCCTGGTCAGGAACTGGGAGGGGAAGTCGAGGATCCCGTTGACGTCGGCGCCCCGGAACCCGTAGATCGACTGATCGGGGTCGCCCACCACGATCAGGTCGCGCCCGTCACCGGCCAGCGCCTGCAGCAGGGCGACCTGGCTCGGGTCGGTGTCCTGGTATTCGTCCACGAACACGCACGCGAACTCCGCCCGGAGCTCGGCCGCATGCCGCTCGGCCTCGATCACGCCCCGCATGATCAGGTCGGGGTAGTCGATCGCCGACTGCGCACCGAGCACGTCGAGGTACTGCTCCAGGAACCACCCTGCCGCGACGAACTCCGAGATGCCCTCCTCCCGGCCGAGCGCCACCAGCTGGTCAGGATCCAGACCTCGCTCGCGCGCCCGCGCGATCACGGTCTGCACCTCCCGCGCGAACCCGCGGGTGCCGATCGCCATCCGGAACCGCTCCGGCCACCGCACCGACTCCGGGTGGTCGGCCAGCAGCTCCTGCAGCACCACATCGGCCTCCGGCGCCGAGAGCAGCGTCAGCGGGGCGGCGTAGAGCTCGGCAGGTGCATAGCGGCGCACCAGGCCGTAGGCGAAGGAGTGGAAGGTCGAGGAGACCGCCCCGGACAACGTCCGCCCCAGCCGTGCGGTCACTCGGTCGCGCAGCTGCTCGGCGGCCTTGCGCGAGAAGGTCAGGGCCAGCAGCTGGTCAGGACGTACGCCGCGGTTCTCGATCCGGTCGACCACCGCCTCGACCAGCGTGGTCGTCTTGCCGGTCCCGGGTCCGGCCAGCACGAGCAGCGGTCCGCCGGGATGCTCCACGACCGACCGCTGGTGCTCGTCGAGCACCGGCACACCGACGGCACTCGGCGGCGGGGCAAGGCGGTAGGAGACGGTCACGGGCTCCACCCAACCAGAGAGCACCGACAACCGTCAGGCGTCATGCCCCAGACGCATCCTCACCTCGACGACGTCGTCGAGATCGAGGCCCTCCGCCTTCCGGACGACCACCTTCAACGGCAGCAGATAGGTGCCGTCCTTGGGGAAGAGCGCGGTGGTGAACGTGGTCTCGCCGATGGTGGCGGTGACGGCGACCTGGCCCCAGTACTCCAGACCCCGGGCGTCCTCCTTGAGGTCCTCGGCGTCCTGGACAGGCATCGGCACGTAGTAGAACGGTGCCGGCCCGCGCCACTCGATGACGGCTCCTTGGAACGCGTACTCCATCTCCTACTCCGCGGTGCCTGATTCTGGGGCAAGCTCGAAGTCGTCGAAGTCGAACCCGGGCGAGACCACGCAGGAGACGAGCGCGTCTTCGGCCGAGGGCACCGTACGCTGCCACACCCCCGCCGGCACGACCGCCTGCGGCACCTGGCCGGCGGCGACGTCCACCCCGACGAGCACGGTCTCCCCCTCGACCGGAGCCTCGCCGGCGCCACCGAGCTGGAGGGACACGACGCCGGTGTGCGCCAGCCAGATCTCGTCCGAGGTGACCCGGTGCCACGCGGACGACTCCCCGGCCAGGAGCCGGAAGTAGATCAAGGTCGCGGTCGGACGCACCCGTCCGTCGGGCAGGGTGACGGTCTCGGCAGCAGCCCAGGTCTGCCGGAACGCCCCGCCTTCGGGATGCGGCGCGAGGTCAAGAGCGGAGGTGATGGAGTCAGCGGTCACCCGGCTCATTGTGCCGGGTCTCGTTGGCCGGGTCGTCGGGGAAGCGCGGGTCGCCGAGCAGGTACTGCCAGATCAGTCCCGGCTTCTCGTGCGGCACCCGCTCGGGGCCGCCGACCGAGCGGCCCTCGACCGCGTCCCAGACGGCGTCGACGGGACGGGCCACCCGGCGTACGACCTTTCCGGCCAGGCCCGTGTGCGGCAGGTGGGGATGCGGACGCGAAGGCGCCCTCCGCGCGGCGGCGGCCATCCGCTCCGCGACCAGGAGAAGCTCGTCGTCGGAGGCGTCCTCGGCGAGGCGCGAGACCAGCTCGCCCTCCCTCTCCTCCTGGTCGATGAGCGCCTCCTCGACCTCGCCCCACAGCGTGGGCCACCCGTGGGTGGTCTCCCAGGTGGAGCCGTACTCGTGCGCCTTCACGTGGAAGAGCAGCACCTCCAGGTGCCGCGCCGTGGGGAGGTAGTCATGGACCAGACCTGCTCCGCCCTCGCAGTGAGCGGAGACCGCCGGCAGCAGTGCCTCGTCCACCGCATGCAGGTGGCGGGACGTACCGGCGTTGAACTGGTCGATCGGTGGGCAGCCCCGGCGGGTCTGCTCCGGCCTGGCGATGATGCTCCGAGCGTGGGCCAGGCGCCCAGCGAGCTCGTCGTGCTTGCGTCGCAGCTCATCCTGCAACACGGTCGTGGTGGCCATCTGCCTCACCTCGGCTGCTAGGGGGTCCACCTTCCAGAGTGCGCCTCTTCTCACCCCCGCGCAACAGGCAACCTGCGATCAGACGTCGGCGGGCCGCTCGTTGTAGACCCCGGCCAGGTCCTGGCCGCTCAGCGCCGCGATCGCCGCCATGACCTCGTCGGTCAGGGCTCGGCGGGCCTTGCCGAGAGGTACGCCGTCGAAGCGGCCGGCCACCTGGATCGGCTGCCCGAACTCGACGGTGACCTTCGCCAGCCGCGGCAGGCTCGACCCGACCGGCTGGAGCTCCGCGGTCCCCCGCAGGCCCACCGGCACCACCGGCACGCCGGCGGTCAGCGCCAGGTGCGCGACGCCGGTGCGTCCGCGGTAGAGCAGGCCGTCGCGCGACCGGGTGCCCTCCGGGTAGATCCCGAACGCCTCGCCCTTGTTGAGCACCTCCAGGGCGACCTCCAACGAGCCGAGCGCGGCCTGCGGGTCGTCGCGGTCCACGGGCAGCATCCCCATGCCCTCGAACCACGCCCGCTGGGCAGCGCCCTTGAGCCCGGTGCCGGTGAAGTAGTCGGACTTGGCCAGGAAGTGCACGGGCCGGGGCGAGACCGACGGGATCACGATCGAGTCGGCGAAGCTGAGGTGGTTGCTGGCCAGGATCACCCCGCCGGCGCGCGGGACGTTCTCGGCCCCGGTCACCGTGGGACGCCAGACCGCGCGGAGAACGGGAGGTACGACGGCGTGGAGGACGCGATACATCACGGGATCATCGTAGGCGGCAACCACATCGCTTCGCGCAGGTCCACAGCCCCCGAGACACGTCGCGGGGTGCCCTCCTCGAGATAGGCCTGCCGGGCCTCCTCCCCGTGGGAGGCGGGGAGCGAGCCATCGGCCCGCACCACCCGCCACCACGGCATCCCCGCGCCCTCGCGCGCCATCACCGAGCCGACCTGCCGAGGCCCGCCTCCGAACTCGTCGAAGAGGGCATCGGCGATCGCACCGTACGTCGTCACCTGGCCGCGTGGGATCCGCTCCACCAGACGCAGAACGGCCTCGACGTACGCCTCCCGGTCGGTCATGTCCCTACTTTCGCTGGTCGAGCCCCGCGAGCGCTAGCGAGCGGGTGTCGAGACCAACACAGTCCCATCTGCGCTCGAGAGGACCGTGTTGGTCTCGACACGCTCGGCCGCAGGCGGCCTCACGGCTCGACCAGCGGTGCTGTCACAGGACTCCGGTGAACGGCTCGGTGCCGTGAACCAGACGCAGACCGGAGATGCCCGAGGTCGCCTGGGCGTACTCCAGCTCGAGGTCGAGGTCGCCGATGTTGTTGGAGCCCGGGAGCGGGAGCAGGCCGAGCGTCGACAGGGTGCCGACGGCCTTGCCCTCGGAGCTCAGGAAGCCCGATCCGGAGTCACCGGGGATGCCCGGGGTGAGGTTGTAGAGCGGGTGCGACCAACGGGTGCCGCTGTCCCCGAGCGAGAGGCCGATCTTCGGCGAGAGCAGGTCCAGGTCGGCGCGCACGGAGGAGTTGCCGTAGGAGTAGACCCGATCGCCGGCGGCGGTGCCGTCGGTGTCGATGCCGGTCGGACCGCCCCAGATCGGCACGCTCGGGTTGACCTTGCCCTTGTCGCCGGAGCTCACCTTGACCAGCGCGAGGTCGTTGTAGGCGCAGGTGTTCTCGTCGGTGGTGCCGCGCTGCTGCATGGTCACCCACGAGGAGTACGCCAGAGTGCCCTTCCCGATGACGGTGCCCTCGCTCAGCAGCGAACCGCCCTCGTTGAAGGTCACCGGGGTGCCCAGCGGGAGCGACTTGGCCGCGCACCCGTTGGTGTCGGTGGCCTCGCCCAGACCAGCACAGTGGGCGGCGTAGCCGACGTAGACGTTGGCCGCGGAGTCGGTGTAGACGAAGTTGGCGGTGCACTGGGCACCCTTGGTGTACATCTGCACGCCCGGGGTGATGGTGGCCGTGTCGGCCGGAGCCCAGGCGTGGGCCGGTGCCGGGATCAGGGCCGGCACGAGCGCGGCGGTCAGGGCGGTGGCGGCAAACGCTGCGGCGCGGCGTACGGAACGGGTGCGGACCATGTGGGGGCCTCGTCTCTAGAGTGATGTGACTCACAGGTAACGAGGCGCGGTGGCCGGGGGTTACGGGACCGCCACGACCACGGTGTTGCCCTGGAACGAGGTGCCGTCCCAGTCGTCGCAGGTCACCACGACCAGCTTCGGCTCGCCGTCGGTGTCGAAGAGCCTCTTGCTTCGCTTGGCGACCTGTTCCTTGGAGAGGTCACGCACCGACCGGACGGTGTAGCTGAACTCCTCGTCCTTCGTCCGCACGACGATCTCGTCGCCCTCGTCGACCTCACCCAGCCGGTCGAGGACGCCGCCGCCGTTGTGCAGGGTGTGCCCGACGATCAGCACCGACCCCTCGTCGGCTCCGGGCTTCGCGCCGCCCTTCCACCAACCCATGAGCGAGGCGTCGGCGGGCGGGGTGAGCGTGCCGTCCTTCATCGCCAGCGGCACCACGTCGGCGTGCACGTTGAGCGACTCGATGGAGACGCCGCGTACCTTGCCCTTCTTCTTCGGCACCTCGGCCAGCGCCCCGGCCGGGATCGACGGGGTCGTGCTCGGCGGGGTCGCGTTGCTCTTCTTCGCGTCGTCGATCTTGACGTAGTAGTCGTAGGCGGCATAGCCGAGCACGGCGACCGCGACCACGAGAACGACGACGAAGATCTCGCCGAGGAAGGTCCTCAGGCTGGGTTGACCGTTGCTCACTCTGCCGAGCGTGCCACAGCCTCAGCTCGTCTGCGACGGACGGCCAGCCCGGCCCCCGCTCCCATCAGCAGCGCACCGACGCCGGCGAAGACATAGGACGGAGGTACGCCGCGAGTCGGGTCCGCGACGTTCGACTCCAGCCTCTCCGGGTCGATCGCAGTGCCGACGGCCGCGCCGGAGGCCGGCTCCGGGGCCTGGTCGCTCGCGTGGGCAGGGGCACCGAGAAGCAGTCCGCCGGCCAGGGTGGCACCGGCGAGCGTCGCGCTGAGACGAGCGCGTGTGGACAACGTCGAATCCTCCGAGGTTCGGGCATTGATGCAACTCCGCCCCCCGCAGCTGCGATCGCAAAACTATCGGTATCGCCACGCACAGATAAAGCCAGCGGCGGCCCCAGAGGAGCCACCGCTGGCCAACAGTTCAGTAATGCTCAGTAGGACGGCTGCGAGGGGTCGATCTGGTTGACCCACGCCACCACGCCACCACCGACGTGGACCGCGTCCGCGTAGCCGGCGCCCTTGGCGATCGCGAGCACCTCGGCGCTGCGTACGCCGCTCTTGCAGTGGAACACGAGCGGCTTGGCGCCATCTGAGGTGAGCTCGGCGACCTGAGGGATCGCGTTGCCGTTGAGGAACTCGCCCTTGGGGATCAGGACGGCGCCGGGGATCTTGTTGATCTCGTACTCGTTCGGCTCGCGCACGTCGACGAGGACGAAGTCGCGGCTGCCCTCCTCGCGCTCCTTGATCATCTCGGAGAGCTGGTTGACCGAGATGGTCGAGCCGGCCGCGGCGTCGGCCGCCTCGGTGGAGATCGCGCCGCAGAAGGCGTCGTAGTCGATCAGGTCGGTGACCGTCGCGTTCTCGCCGCACAGCGCGCAGTTGGGGTCCTTGCGGACCTTCAGCTTGCGGTACTCCATCTCGAGTGCGTCATAGATCATCAGCTTGCCGACCAGCGGCTCACCGATGCCGGTCAGCATCTTGATGGCCTCGTTGACCTGGATCGAACCGATCGAGGCGCAGAGCACGCCGAGCACGCCGCCCTCGGCGCAGGAGGGGACCATGCCCGGGGGCGGGGGCTCCGGGTAGAGGCAGCGGTAGCACGGGGCGTCGTCGGTCAGGGTCGGCGCGAACACCGAGGCCTGGCCGTCGAAGCGGTAGATCGAGCCCCAGACGTACGGGATGCCCAGGAAGTAGGCCGCGTCGTTGACCATGTAGCGGGTCGCGAAGTTGTCGGTGCCGTCGACGATCAGGTCGTAGCCGGTGAAGATCTCGCGCACGTTGTCGTTGTCGAGCCGCACGTCGTGCAGCACGATGTTGACGTACGGGTTGACCTCCTTGATCGCCGCCGCGGCCGACTCCGCCTTCGGCTGGCCGACCGTCGACTGCTTGTGGATGATCTGGCGCTGCAGGTTGGACTCGTCGACCTCGTCGAACTCGACGATGCCGAGGGTGCCGACGCCTGCCGCGGCCAGGTAGAGCAGGGCGGGCGAGCCGAGACCGCCGGCGCCGATGACCAGCACCTTGGCGTTCTTCAGGCGCTTCTGCCCGGCCATGCCGACGTCGGGGATGATGAGGTGGCGGCTGTAGCGGCGCACCTCGTCGATCGTCAGCTCGTCAGCGGGCTCCACGAGCGGGGCTAGGGACACAACTGCTCCTCAGTTCGGACGTACGTATGCCTACTTGAACACCGCAGGCACATCTCCATGTTCCCTCATAAGTGGGCGAGGCAACGACGCGTCCCGCGATCCGAGTACCAGCGGGTAGGCTGCTGGGGTGACCACGCACCAATCCGAGCTCGACCCCACTCGACCGCGAGGGGCCCGACTGCCCCGAACGGAACGACGAGCCCAGCTTCTCGAATCCGCTCTCGAGGTCTTCGTCGCCTACGGCTTCCATGCTGCCGCGATGGACGACATCGCCGAGAGGGCCGGAGTCTCGAAGCCCGTTCTCTACCAGCACTTCCCCGGCAAGCTCGACCTCTATCTGGCCCTGCTGGAGAAGTCCGCGAACGAGATCATCGATCGCTGTCGGGAGGCCCTGGCCTCGACCGACGAGAACAAGGAGCGCGTGGCCCGGACCGTCGAGGTCTTCTACGACTACGTCGCCTCCGAGTCCGGTGCCTTCCGGCTCGTCTTCGAGTCCGACCTGACCAACGACCCCGCCGTACGCGAGCAGGTCGACCGGGTCACCAACGAGTGCGCCGAGGTCATCGCCGAGGTCATCGCCGAGGACACCGGCTTCGCTCCCACCGCCTCCCACCTGCTCGCCGTGGGCCTCGTCGGCCAGATCCAGGTCAGCGCTCGCTACTGGCTCCACAACAACGGCGAGCTCTCCCAGGCCGACGCTGCGCGTCTGGTCGCCGGTCTCGCCTGGCGCGGCATCGGCGGCTATCCCAAGACCGACTGAAGCGGCTCGAAGTTCCGCTCGTAGCGCAACGACGGGGTTCCTCATGGTCCGTGTGAGAGGATTCCGAAGCATTGATCGACCCATCGCAAGGAGGACCCGTGGAGGTCAAGATCGGCGTCCAGCAGGCCGCCCGTGAGCTCGTCGTGGAGACCGAGGAGTCCAGCGAATCGGTGGAGAAGCTCATCGCCGACGCCCTCGGCGGCGGCGCTGTGCTCGCTTTGACCGACAGCAAGGGCCGCAAGGTCATCGTCCCGACCGAGAAGCTCGCCTACATCGAGATCGGCCCGGCCAAGGTCGGCAAGGTCGGATTCGCCGGCTGAACCGCTCCGGACCGTTCGGCTCAGGGATGCCCCTGATTCCGGTGGCGAACTTCCGGGTTTAGGCCATGTTGCCCGTGCATTCCCGTCTCAACAGGTGCAATATCGAGAGATAGGCGCTTTTCATGGCGCCCTCACAACCTGAAGGGATCTGGGCATGATCGGGACCATCATCACCGTCCTCGTCGGTGGCGTCATCATCGGGCTCCTCGGCAAGTTCCTCGCCCCGGGCAGCCGGGACAACATTCCGTTCTGGCTCGTCGTGGTCTGCGGAATCGTCGGCATGCTCGTCGGCGGCTGGCTCTACTACGCCATCTTCGGCGTCGCCGGCAACGTCGCGGGCAACCCGAACTACGACATGTGGAACACGTCCAAGGGCATCGACTGGTGGCGTCACCTCTGGCAGGTCGTCGTCGCGGCCATCGCGGTCGTCGTGGCCGCTGGTGTCACCGGAAGGTCCAAGGCCTGAGCCTCGCCCAGGTCACTCGAAGCGGTCCCGCCCTCCTGGGTGGGGCCGCTTCTGCATGTACGCGGCCCCGGCACGATCACCAGTTGCGCTGAGGCGGCGGCTCCGGCGGCACCACGTCCGGCGGCCTGATGACGTAGACGATCCGCCCGGAGCGGGCCCAGGCGCGGTCGAGCTCGCCCGCGTCGTAGGTCGCCCGCACCTCCGCATCGCTGAGAATCCTGTGGGAGGCGGGGTCGTGGACGACGGGGTCGCCGTCCTCGTCGAAGCCGGTCAGCACGAGCAGGTGACCGTTGGTGACGTACCCGGCGCCGGTCAGCTCGCCGTCCTGGTGCGAGACGGCCAGCACGAGCGGGATCCCGGCCTCTAGGAACCGGGCGGCCTCGGCGAACGAACGGAGCCTGGTGACGTACGCGACCAGGCCGCGGGCGCCTGCATAGGCGGTGTTGAAGGCCCAGTTGCCGGCACCACCGAAGGACTCGTCGTAGACCTCTCTGACGGTGAACGGCACCTGCGGGTCGGGGGTCTCGTAGTCCACCCAGGCGGTCTCGGCGGGCGTCGGCCCGACACCCCAGAAGTCGGCGATCATCGCCGTCGAGGCGGCACTGCACCAGGACTGCCCGCCACCGTCCCAGTGCGGGTAGCGGTCACGGTGGAGCTGCTGCGAATAAGTGGGTACGCCACCCACGACCGTCCCGCGAGGCGCCGCCCCCGGGGCCGGCGCCGAGTCCCGGGCGCCGGCCGAGACCATCGCCCCGAGCAGGCTCGCCCGGGGCAGGCCTCCGGCAGGACCGTGCAGGCTCAGCCGCAACGAGAACGCCGAGAACCTGCGCCCGTCCCGCGCCAGGATCGTGTCATCGGCCGGGGTCGCCACCGGGTCGTCCTGACCGGCGACGGAGGTGGAGGTGATGGCCGGGTCCGAGGACCAGCGAGCCAGCACCAGCCAGCCGCTTCGCTCCCCCGACTCGGCCACCACCTGAGCCGCGACCTCCACCGAGGTCCCGGGCGGGGTCACCACGTTCCAGGAGGCGACCAGCTCGTCGAAGCAGAACCCCGGGCTGACCTCGGGAGACGTCCACACACCGGCTTCGGGGACGATCTGGGTCCCTGACCAGCCGGTGAAGAGGATGTCAGTGCTCAAGCCCGAGCTTGCCCATTCGCTCGACGTGGCGCTGGGTGAGCCGGGTGAGCATCTCGCCGATGGTGCCGAGGTCGAGACCCGGAAGGTGGCCGCCGGCGATCAGATCACTGAGCCCTTCGCGGGTGGCCGCGACCTGCTGGGCCTGGGTGATCGCCTCGCCCATGAGGCGACGACCCCACAGCGCCAGCCGTCCGCCGATGAGGTGATCGGCCTCGATGCCGGCCCGCACCCGGTCCACCACGAAGTCGGCGCGGCCGGCGTCCTCGAGGGTGGTGACCACGAGCTTGTGGGTGTCCTCGTCGAGGAACCCGGCGACCTCACGGTAGAAGTCATTGGCGAGCCCGTCACCGACGTACGCCTTCACCAGCGACTCCCACCAGTCCGCGGGCTTGGTGTGGATGTGGAACTCGTCGAACCCCTCGCGCAGCGGCTCCATGGCCGCGTACGGGTCGGTCCCGAGCTCCACCAGCCGGTCGAGGACCGGCTGGATCTTGGCGTGCTGGGCGGCCGCCATCGCGAGCAGAGCCGTCTTGTCCTCCAGGGAGGGCG
Source organism: Nocardioides sp. NPDC057577 (assembly GCF_042801335.1). Lineage (NCBI taxonomy): Bacteria > Bacillati > Actinomycetota > Actinomycetes > Propionibacteriales > Nocardioidaceae > Nocardioides > Nocardioides sp. NPDC057577. The sequence continues at coordinate 15,797 of NZ_JBHVGB010000047.1, forward strand.
CCATCTTGGCGTCGTCGGTCAGCCGCTCGACGGCCGAGACCTCGCCATAGGCGACCGCTCCGAGAAGGTCGATGACGGCGGCCTTGTAAACAGGATCACCGAACGGATCCTGAGGACCCGTGAACTCTGACGATGCAACCACGGGAGAACCCTACCGATAGAATGCCTTTTGACCGACCCAGCGCCGCTGATATTCAACTTTCATATCGCGGCGGCTCGGATCCCGTATGTGCGCGGCGTGGCACTCGCTTGGCAAGCTCGAGACACCCGTGAGTCGCTCGCCGCATTCGATGAGACAAGCGAGTAGCGACGAAATCATGACAACGTTCAAGGACCTCGGGGTTCATCCCGAGATCTGCGCTCCGCTCGAGCGCAAAGGCATCACCACCCCCTTCGCCATCCAGGAGATGACCCTCTCGGTCGCCCTGCAGGGCACCGACCTGATCGGCCAGGCCCGCACCGGGTCCGGCAAGACGCTGGCCTTCGGCATCCCGGTCGTGCAGCGCAGCGTGTCCCCCAAGGACCCTGACTACATCGACCTCCCGCAGGGCAAGCCCCAGGCCCTGATCGTGGCTCCGACCCGTGAGCTGGCCATGCAGGTCTCGGCCGAGATCTCGCTGATCTCCCAGGACCGCGGCCTCCGCGTGCTGACCGTCTACGGCGGCGCCGGCTACGACCCCCAGATCGACGCGCTGGAGAAGGGCGTCGACATCGTGGTCGGCACCCCCGGCCGCCTGATCGACCTGGCCAACCGGAAGGTCCTCGACCTCTCCCACGTGCACGCCCTCGTCCTCGACGAGGCCGACGAGATGCTCGACCTCGGGTTCCTGCCCGACGTGGAGAAGCTCGTCACCCTCACCCCGGAGACCCGCCAGACCCTGCTCTTCTCGGCCACCATGCCGGGTGCGATCGTGGCCCTGGCGCGCTCCTACATGCGCCACCCGATGAACATCCGCGCCGAGTCGGCGAGCGAGCGCGAGACGGTGCCCGCCACCGCGCAGTTCGTCTACCAGGCCCACGACCTCGACAAGCCCGAGATGATCGGCCGCCTGCTGCAGTGCGAGGACCACGACAAGGTCGTCGTCTTCGCCCGCACCAAGCGGCAGGCGCAGCGCGTGGCCGACGACCTCGCCGAGCGCGGCTTCGTGGCCTCTCCCCTGCACGGCGACATGCAGCAGGCCGCCCGCGAACGGGTGATGCAGAAGTTCCGTGACGGCAAGGTCGAGGTCCTGGTGGCCACCGACGTCGCCGCCCGCGGCATCGACGTCACCGGCGTCTCCCACGTGGTCAACTACACGACCCCCGACGACGAGAAGACCTACGTCCACCGCATCGGCCGCACCGGCCGCGCCGGCGCCACCGGTGTCGCGGTCACGTTCGTCGACTGGGCCGATCTCCACAAGTGGAAGATGATCAACAAGGCTCTCGACCTTCCCTTCGACGAGCCGGCCGAGACCTACTCCTCCTCGGAGCACTTCCTCCACGACATGGGCATCCCGAAGGGCACCAAGGGCCGGATCAAGGCCGCCGCGCCCGCGAAGCCCAAGGACAAGGACTCCGGCAAGGACGGCGAGAAGCGCGAGCGCGCTCCCCGCAACCGCGACCGTCAGCGCACCCGTTCGCGCGGCGGCCAGGTCGTCGACAAGTCCGCTGCTGGGGCTGCCACCGAGTCCGCCGAGTCCACGGGGCCCGCCGACGGCGAGGCCAAGGCCGAGGGCGCCGCGCCCCGTCGTCGCCGTCGCCGCCGCTCATCGGGCTCGGGCGGTTCCGCGCCCAAGGCCGACGCCTGAGCCAGATCCAGGCTAAGGAACCACGACCACCTTGGTGCCGAGCCGCGCGAAGCGCCACATCGCCTTCGCGTCCGGCTCGGCCTGGCGGATGCACCCGTGCGACAGCGGTGTGCCGAGCTGGGCGCGGGTCTGCACGCGCTTGCCCTTGTCCACCGGGATGTTGTGGAAGCCGATCGCGGCTCGGGGGCCCTTGGTGAAGCGTACGAACCACTTCATCCGGCCCGAGTCGTCGATCCCCTTTGCGTGCTCGGAGCGGGAGAAGACCTTGTAGGTGCCGGGCTCAAGGTTGTCGTAGACGCTGCCCGAGACCGGATACGTACGCCGCGTCCGATCGCCCGCGGACACGATCCAGACCCGCTGACGGCTGATCGAGAAGACGGCCCGGCGACCGGTGCCGGAATCGTCCGGGAGCACCTTCTCCGCGGCGGCTATCCGCGCGTCGACATGGCGGTCGATCGCGGCCTCACGCTGGCCGTCGTGCGGCCAGACCGGGGTGCGGGCCGCGCCGTCCGCGCCCAGCTTCATCCCGCTGCCGGCCGCGCTGGGCCGGCCGTTGGCCACCGGCTCGGCGATGACCTCCATGCCGACGTACAGACCGGCCGATGTCAGCAAGGACGCGACGAAGAGCATCTTGGTGCGCCGGAGGGGCCGCGATCGCATGTGCCGCCCAGTGCTGTTCACTTCTTCATCACGCGCCCGAGTCCCCCTGCGAAATCCACATCGATCATCATCCAAACACGTATCACCGCAAGTCAACTGTCACACGACAGACAGAAACCGTGATTCCGCTGGCGAACCGACGGCTGGACGCCGGAGGCATCAGCGCGTCTTGCGCCTGGGTCGCCCTCGCGGGCCGTGGTGGCAGGATTGCCCCATGTCGAACCCCACCTCCCTGATCACCGGCGCAACCGCCGGCATCGGACTCGCCTTCGCGCAGCAGCTCGCTGCCCGCGGACACGACCTCGTCCTCGTCGCCCGTGACGAGGAGCGCCTCGACGGCGTCGCCAAGAATCTGACGGACGCTCACGGCATCGGTGCCGAGGTGCTCCGCGCCGACCTGACCGACAGCGCCGATCTGGCCAGGGTCGAGGCCCGTCTGGCCGATGCCGACCACCCGATCGACCTGCTGGTCAACAACGCCGGTCACGGCCTCAAGCGCCGCTTCCTCGACAACACCGCCGACGAGGAGACAGCGATGGCGGAGGTGCTCGTGATCGCCCCGCTGCGCCTCTCCCACGCCGCGCTGGGCGGCCAGGTGGCCCGCGGCCACGGCGGCATCATCAACGTCGGCTCCGTCGCCTCCTACCTTCCCCGCGGCACCTACTCGGCTGCCAAGGCGTGGATCAACTCCTTCACGGAGTGGGCCCACAACGAGTACGCCGGCCAGGGCATCAAGGTCATGGCCCTGCTGCCGGGATTCACCAAGACCGAGTTCCACGAGCGCCTCGGCTCCGGCTACGACTCGGCCCCCTCCTGGATGTGGCTCGATGTCGACGACCTGGTCCGTGAGGCGCTCGAGGACTACGACGCCGACAAGACCTTCTCGATCCCGAGCAAGCGCTACAAGGCCCTGGCCACCATGGCCCGGGTGGTCCCGTCCGGCGTACTCCAGAAGTTCCAGTCCCTCGGCCGCAAGTAGTCCCAGACGGTCGCGCCCATTACCCGCCGGTAGATGGGCGCGTACGTCTGAACTGACCAGCCACCCAGAATCAGGCGTTCGCGATGAAGGTCGTGACCGCGTCGGCGACCATCTGAACGGCGATCGCCGAGAGGAGCAGACCGGCGATCCTGGTGATGAGCAGGACGCCGGACTCCTTGAGGACCTTGAGGATCGGGACGGAGAAGATCATTCCGAGGAGCAGGGTGAGGTGCACGACGACCAGACCGAGGCCGAGCCCGAAGCCGTCCGCGACGGAGTCGACGTCCTGGGTGAAGACCATGGTGGCGACGATCGCACCCGGGCCGGCCAGGAGCGGGGTGCCGAGAGGCACCATCGCCACGTTGGCGCCCGCGGCGGCCACCGGGTCGTCGAAGTTGTCGGTCAGCAGCTCGAGCGCCACCAGCAGCAGGAGCAGGCCGCCGGCGCACTGCAGCGCCTCGAGGGAGATGTGCAGGTAGTGCAGGATCGCCTGTCCGAACAGCGCGAAGATCGTGATCACGAGGAACGAGACGGCGACCGCGAGGACCGCCGCCCGACGCTGCTTGCCCGCTGACTGGCCGGCGGTCAGCGAGAGGAAGACCGGGATCGTTCCGACCGGGTCCATGATCACGAAGAGCGTCACGAACGTGGAGACGAAGATCTCGGTCAACGTACGACCTCGGGGGCGGCTCGTCCGGAGGCGGCCGCGGCTGCGGCGGCGCGCTCCAGGAGCCGCTCGTACTCAGCGGGTGCAGTGGTGTTCACTCCCAGATGGTGACCCACCTTCCCGGTGCCGTGGTAATCGCTGGATCCGGTCACCACGAGGTCGAGGTTGCGGGCGATCACGCGCAGCTTCTCGCGCACTTCCGGGCTGTGATCCTGGTGGTCGACCTCGAGCCCGGACAGGCCTGCGTCGACCAGTGCGGAGAGGGCTGCCTCGTCCGGCTGCTCGCGTCCGGAGCGGCCCCAGGGATGGGCGATCACGGTGACTCCCCCGGCGGCGGCGACCGTGCGGATCATCGGCTCGAGCGGGGCGGCGTAACGGTTGACGTACGCAGGCTTTCCGGCGCCGAGGTAGCGGTTGAACGCCTCGTCGCGACTGGCCACATACCCCTTGGCGACGAGCGCGTCGGCCAGGTGCGGGCGCCCCGAGGCGGCGGCGTCACCGGAGACGGCCGCGACGTCCTCAAGGGACACCTCGATGCCGAGACGAGCCAGTCGGGCCAGCATCAGCGGCAGCCGTCCGTCGCGGCCGGCCAGGACACGGCCGAGCTCCTCGACCAGCGGCGGGTGGGTCCGGTCCGGCAGGTAGGCCAGCAGGTGCACCCCGTGGCCGGCGTGGATGGTGCTGATCTCCATGCCCCGCACCAGCTCGATCCCGGCCTCGACCGCAGCAGCGGCCGCCTCGTCCCAGCTGTCGGCGGTGTCGTGGTCGGTGATCGCGACGACATCGAGGCCCGCAGCCTTCGCCGCGTGAACCAGCTCGGTGGGCGAATCGGTCCCGTCGCTCACCCGCGAGTGAGTATGGAGGTCGATGCGCACCCGCCCATCCTAGGGCGCGTTCCACCAAGATCCACCGGGGCCACCGAAGGGCAGCTCGACCATCTGTACGCCCAGGTCGTCGACCTGGCGCAGGTGCCAGCCGTCCTGGAGCATGAGCATCGCCGTGGCCGGGCGGAAGACCAGCCACAGCCAGCGGCCGGCGGCCTCGCCGACGACCACCGAGCGCTCCCACTCTTCGGCGCCGTTGGTCCACTGGGTGATCGGCCACAGCGGCACCAGCTGCCGCTGCCCGGCGACCCGGACCTTCGTCGTGGGCGGTCCGGTGCAGGCGTCGATGCCGGGGTCCGGTCCTTCCGTACGCGCGCACCGCGCGCCCAGCCCGACGCCGGCTTCCTCGGTGACGACGGTCATCTCGACCGGTCCGTCGTCGGGGGTCACACCCGTCAGCGTGAGCAGCGTCGCCGAGCCCTTGGCCTCGTCGCTGACAACCGCGAGGTCGGCGATCGACCAGCCCGACTCGACCGGCCAGGGAACGTAGGTGGGCACGTCACCGGCCAGCGAGAGGACCTGCACCAGGTCCTCGTAGGAGGCCACGTCCGAACGCCACATCGGCGTCACCACACCGTGCTCGGGACACGACTTGCTGCCGCCGGCACCGATGCTTGCCACCGGAGTCGCGCAGCGTGGACAGCCAACCGCAAGAGCCACCCCCTAACGGTGACCCGTGCCATCCGTCAGGTCAAGCCGTCCGGTCATGCGTCCGCGGCTTGTTTCGCGCGCGTGCGGGTGATTGCCCACTCGATCAGGTCGGCGAGCGCAGCCACCGCGTCGTCGGCCGCGTGGCCGGACGGACCGGACCCGGCGGCCGCCCACTGCGGGACCGTCTCGGGGCCCCACCCGGGGCGAGACCCGACGGTGGCCCGCTCGAGCAACCACCCCCGCAACGGTACGTGGGTGGCGGCCGCCACCGCCGCGATCCTGTCCTCGGTGACCGTCGACGGATCCGTACCGCTGACCTCGACCGGGGTGAGGTCGGCCCAGTCGCCGTGCAGGACGACGCCCTGACGCTGCAGTGCGGCGACCTGCTGCCGTGCGCTCCTCTCGACCCACGGCGCGACCCGCAGCCCGAGGCGCTGGTCGTCGACGTCGAGGTCGCGCATGAGCCGCTTGGCGAGCACGTGCTTGCGGAGCCGGATACCGGCCGGGAACCGCAGACCCCGTCGCTCGAGCTCCAGGTTGAGGCGGCGCAGCACGTCGGCGCGTACGACGCCGAGGGAGGCGTTCCGCGACATCGGCGTCGAGACGTCGCCGAACCCGAAGCCGATCACCTCGCCGAACCGCTCCAGGAGCACCTCGGACGGACCTCCCGGCGGGGGCACGGTGACCACGTGCACCGGCCCGGCGGCGCTCCAGCGCTTCGCGATCGCCGCCGCGTCCTGCTCCTTCCAGAACCGGTTCGTGCTGGTCATCAGGTCGGGCAGCGACCACCGGGGCCGCGTCTGCTTCGCCGACGCGAGGAACTCGGGCCAGGTCCACAGCTCGCCGTTCTGCACCACCTCCTGCCACATCGCCGGCAGGTTGCGGTTGAGATCGCGTACGGAGACCACGATCTCGACGGAGGCGAAGGACCGGGCGACCTCCTCGACCACAGCCGCACCGGCCGGGGCGAGCAGCTCGGCGGAGACGACCGCGGTTCCGGGCCAGGCGTCGATCTCTCCGACGAGCCTGCCCCAGGACCCCTCGATCGAACGGTCGCCAGCCAGCGACCGCGCCCGGCCGCGGGCGTCCCAGACCGCGTCGACCTGTTCTCGCCAGCTCTTTCCCGGGACGAGTATGCCGAGTTCACGCAGGTGTTCTCGATGCGCGAAGAGCGCATGTTGCAGGGACGTGGTCCCTGACTTCATCGTGCCGACATGGACGATCACACGACGTGCCACAACTACCCCTTCCAGCGGCCGCGGGATGGTACGGCCGCCCTCCAGAGGTAGTGATCCAGCCTGTGCGTTCGACCCGGGCCGGCTATGGAGGGGCTATGTGTTCCAGCTCTTCAGGACCGGCTGCCCGTGGTAAGCATCCAGCAGCGAGACGGTCGCGGTGTCCAGCCTGAAGAGCCGTCCTTCGGTGACCGGGAGGCCCAGCCACACCGCGGCCAGGGCGCACAGCGCGTGTCCGTGGGAGAAGACCAGGGTGTCGCCGTCGCGCTCGCGGGCGGCCGAGACAACTCGGCCGAGCCTCTCCTGGACGGCGGCCGCGGCCTCTCCCCCGGGCGTCTTCGCGGTCCACAGGCTCCAGTCGGGGTCGGTGCGGTGGATCTCGTCGGTGGTGATGCCCTCGTAGTCGCCGTAGTCCCACTCGACCAGGTCGTCGGTGACGACCGCGTCCGGGAAGCCCGCGAGCTCAGCCGTACGCAGCGCCCGCTGTCGCGGGGAGGTCAGCACGGCGGCGTACGTCCGCTCGGCGAGCCGGGACGCGAGCTCCTTGGCTGCCTCCTCCCCTTCGGGCAGAAGGGGAAGGTCGGTGCGGGAGGTGTGCCGGCCGTTGAGGGACCACTCGGTGGTGCCGTGCCTGACGAGGTAGAGGGCCATGCCCCCATCCAACCAGCCATCGGCCCGGCCGAGTCCTCAGGCCCGAGTGATGAACCGGTTGACCTCGCGGACGAACAGGTTGGGCGCGAGATCGGCCGCCGTCGAGAGGGCCCTGGCCGGAAGACCGACGGTGGTGTGCACCTTCGGCAGCCGTCCGCGCAACCCCTTGCGCGGCTGCGCCATCTCCCAGACCTGGTCGGCGACGTCTTCGACGGTCAGCCGGATGCCGAGGGTCTCATGAGAGGAGGCGGCGTTGCCGTCGAGCAGCGCGGTCTTCACCCACAGCGGCCAGACCGCCTGCACCCGGATGCCCTCCTTGCGCCACTCCAGCTCCAGCGCCTCGGTGAGTCCGCGCACGGCGTACTTCGACGCGCTGTAGGAGGCGATCTCCGGCTGCCCGTAGATCGCGCTCGCGCTGCAGACGTTGATGACGCCCGAGCCAGGGGTGGCCCGAAGATAGGGGTACGCGGTGTGGCAGCCGTTGATCACGCCGTTGACGTTGATCTCGATGGTCTGGTGGTGCTGGGCCAGGTCGACGTCGGCCAGGCGCCCGGCGCGCAGGATGCCGGCGTTGTTGACCAGCAGGTCGAGGCGACCGCCCGCGGCGGTGGCGAACTCCTCCAGCGCCGCGTTCCAGGACGCGGGGTCGGTGACGTCGAGCGCGCCACCGATGGCGTTGTCGGAGCCGAGGAGACCTGCCGAAGCGGAGCCCGAGGCAATCGACTGGGCGACGTTCCTGGCGAGCTCGGCGTCGATGTCGTAGACACCGACGAACCAGCCCTCGGACGCGAACTTCTCGACGATCGCCTTGCCGATCCCCTGGGCGGAGCCGGAGACGAAGAGAGCTTTCTTGCCTGCCATGACGTACGTCCTTACACGGGGATGAGCGCCCAGTAGTCGAGGTCGAGCAGCACCCCGGGGGCGTACTTGTCGGCCTCGCCGCGCAGCGTCATCGACTCGTCGCGCCCCTTGGTGGCGACCAGTCGCAGCCGGAGCGCACCGACCCCGGGGGCGTCGGTCTCGGCACGGTCGAGCACCTCGGACCAGGCGTAGACGGTGTCGCCGGCGAAGGCCGGAGAGGTGTGGGCGCCGGCGTTGATCCCGGCGATCAGCTGGGCGTTGGCGAGGCCGTTGAACGAGAGCGCCCGGGCCAGCGAGATGATGTGGCCGCCGTAGACGAGGTTGCGGCCGTCGGGCCGTGCCTCGACGTTGAAGTGCACCTTCGCGGTGTTCTGCCACAGCCGGGTCGCCTGCTGGTGCTCGGAGGCGGTCAGGGTCACCCCGTCGACGTGGTCGATCTTCTCGCCGACCTCGTAGTCGGCGAGCCGGTGCGGCTCACCGGCCGCGGTGAAGTCGTACGCGGAGAAATCCAGGCCGTTCGGCACGATCAGGTTCTTCGGGTCCACCACCGCGGCCAGCTCCGGGATCACCGTCTCGGGGGCGGCAGCCTCCTGGTCCCGCTTGTGGACCATCACCCAGCGCGCCCAGTCGATGGCGACCTCGCCGCGCTGGTTGGTGGAGGTCGAGCGTACGTAGACGACGCCGGACTTGCCGTTGGAGTTCTGCTTGAGACCGATGACCTCGGACTTCGTCGAGAGCGTGTCGCCCGGCACCACCGGCTGGTGGAAGCGGCACTCGGCGTAGCCGAGGTTGGCGACCGCGTTCAGCGACACGTCCGGGACCGTCTTGCCGAAGGCGATGTGGAAGCCGATGAGCTCCTCCACGGGGTGCACGCCCAGGCCGACGGAGGCCGCGAAGGCGGCGCTCGAGGGCACCGCGAAGCGGGTCGGGTAGAGCGACCCGTACGCAGCCCGGTCGCCCTCGGTCACCGTGCGCGGCGTGGCGTGCTCGATGACCTGGCCGACCGAGAAGTCCTCGAAGAAGTTCCCGGGGTTCGTCTTGCTCATCTGCGGCCTCTCGTCGGTGAGTCTGGCGGTGCGTTGATTACCGGACGGTAACCTAGTTCAGACGATCCCGTGGAGGCGTTCCGGGATGCGTAACAGCGGCTGGTTGCGGAGGTTGTCGATGTGGCCCGGGCCGACGGCGCGGTGCACGCCGTCCTCCTCCCGGACGAGCCTGGCCGGCAGGACCGAGGCCGGGTCGAACTCCTCGACATCGGCGCTCACCGAGGCGGTCGCGGCGGTCAGCAGGCCGGCGAGATCATCACCGGACCTTCCCCACGAGCTGCCCTTGCCGCGGCCCACCGCCTTGGCGAGCTCGTTGCGGCGGTCGGCCTGTCGTCGCAGCAGATCCAGGTCGGCGAACTTCATGTGGAGCATGAACAGCCCGGGATCGGGCACGTACGGCGCCTTGATCCCGTGGGAGGCGAGCGTCCAGGCGGCCGGCACCCGTTTGACCGACGGCTTGCACATCAACGATGCGAACTGGGCGTACGACCGCTGGCCCGTGATCGGCTTGCCGCTGACCAGCGGCCCCTCGACCGCGGTGTGGTGGACGATGTTGAGGGCGAAGGGGGCGATCACCCGCTCGGGCCGCCGGGACAGGTAGTCGGACAGGTTGGCGTACTTCGCCGGGTCCGGGACCAGGAACTCGTCCACGTCGGTGAAGATGACCACGTCGTAGATCCCCAGGAGACCGTGGGCGACCCCGCTGGCCAGGCCCATCCGGCCGGCCTCGAAGTTGCCCTTCCGGAAGCCCGGCAGGCGCTGGACCGTGCACGCGAGGTCGTCGGTCGAACCGTCGGTCGAACCGTCGTCGAAGACGATCAGGTTCTCGTGACCCGCCGCTCGGCCGTAGTGGTCGACCCATCGAGCGAGCATCTCGCCCTCGTCGCGGGCGATCGTGAGCACCGCGATCCGTGGCAGCGCGGCCGACGTGCCACGTGCCTCCTCGGCGAGTCTGCGACGACGGCGCAGGCTCCAGCTGCTTGACAAAGAGTTCCCCCGAATATGTGTGTGTTGAGGTCCTACGTACGGACCAGCTCCTCTCGCCGGACGGACCACTCCACGAGGTCGGCCAGGGCGGAGACGGCACGTGCCGGGGCCTTGCGGCCCTCCCCCGGGTCGACGGCCTCACCAGGGATGGTCGGGTCGGCGAGCTTCTTGTCGAGGTCCGTACGCAGCGCCGCATAGGAAGCAACCGCGGCGTCTCGAACCTGCTTGTCGGTGACCTTGCGCGGGTCGATCCCGTGTACGTCCACAGGGGCCAGGTCATCGAGATCCCCGTGGATGGTCGTGTCCAGGCCGCGCAGCTCGGCTGCCTGGTCGCGGGTGAACCCCGCGGTCCAGCGCGGTGCCTGGAGCCCGATACGCGGGTCGTCGACCGTCAGGTCCGGCATCAGACGCTTGCCGAGGACGTGCTTGCGCAGCCCCATCGCCGCCGGATAGGCCAGGCCACGCCGGTCCAGCTCGGCGTTGAGGCCCCTGAGCACCTCGACGGTCGCGGCGCCGAGGGAGGTGTTCTTCGGGGGCGGGCTCTGCATCCCCTCGGGGTCGAAGCCCATCGCCGCACCGAAGCGCTCCAGCAGCAAGGACGCCGGGCTGCCCGGCGGCGGCACGGTGACCAGGTGGAGAGGTCCGGCCTGGCCCCAGCGCCGGGCGATGGCGACCATGTCCTGCTCGGCCCAGAACCGCTTGCCGGGCCCGGAGCGACGGCGCTCGGGGGAACCCGGACGGCTCTTGTTGACCGCGGCGAGGAACTCCGCCCAGGTCCAGTCCACGCCGTTCTGGACGAGCTCCTGCCACATCGACGGGATCTGCCGGTTGATGTCACGCAGCGAGAGCACGATCTCGGGAGTCACACCCGCGAAGCTCGTCGCCACCCGCTCGACCGTCTCGGGCCCGACCGGTGCGAGCAGCTCGACGGAGATCAGCGCAGTGCCGTCCCAGGCGTCGACCTCGGCGACCAGACGGTCCCAGGCTCCGGCGACCGAGTTCCCCTGCGGGTGCTTCCGGCGGCCCTTCACGTCGAGGACGGCCTCGATCTGGTTGCGCCAGCGCGCACCGGGAACCAGGAACCCACGCTCCGCGAGGAGAGCCTTGTTCTTGTACAGGGCACCCTGCAGGAACGTCGTCCCCGATTTCATCGCCCCGACATGGAGCACTACGCGGCGCGCCAACTTCTCGTTACCTCTCGACCAGACCTACCCGACACCCCCGAGGGGGCATCGTAGCCTCAGGAGCCGCCGCCGCCCGCCTTCCGGCGGTGCATCTTCGGTGCGCCACCCACTACCTCGGACCCGTGCGCCTTCTCCTTGGCGCCCGCACTCTCGGCGTGTGCGTGGTCGTTGTTGTTCTTCTTCTCCAGCGCCTCGCGCATCTTGGCTTTGAGATCGTCGTTCGTCATCGCTCTCCCTGAATCGGCGTTGCTGGATCGTTGGTCGGGTTGACCCCAACCTACGACAACGACCCTGCCGAAACCATCGGTTTCGACAGGGTCGTCGGTGCGACCGCGAAAGCGCAGGCTCAGCTTCTGTAGTCCTTGAGCAGCGAACGCCCGATGATCATCTTCTGGATGTCGCTGGTGCCCTCACCGATCAGCATGAACTTGACCTCGCGCATGATCCGCTCGATCTCGTACTCCTTGGAGTAGCCGTAGCCACCGTGGATCCGGAAGGAGTCCTCCACGACCTCGTTGGCGTACTCCGAGGCAACCATCTTGGCCATCCCGGCCTCCACGTCCATCCGCTTGCCGGTGTCCTTCAGACGCGCGGCACGGACCATCATGTTGTGGGAGACCTCGACCTTGGTGCCCATCTCGGCGAGACGGAACAGGATGGCCTGGTGCTCGGCGATCTTCTTGCCGAAGGTCTGACGCTGCTGGGCGTAGGCGATCCCGAGCTCGAAGCCACGGATCGCCAGACCACACGCACGAGCAGCGACGTTGACGCGGCCGACCTCGACACCGTCCATCATCTGGAAGAACCCCTTGCCCGGGGTGCCACCGAGGATCTGGTCGGCCGAGATCTTGTGACCCTCGAAGATCATCTCGGTCGTGTCGATGCCCTTGTAGCCCATCTTGTCGATCTTGCCGGGCACCGTGACGCCCTGAGCGGTCTCGCCGAAGCCCGGGGTCTTCTCCACCAGGAAGGTGGTCATGTTCTTGTAGACGCTCTCGGCGCCCTCGTCGGTCTTGGTCAGCACCGCGACCAGCGTGGAGGAACCACCGTTGGTCAGCCACATCTTCTGGCCGGTGATGCTGTAGGACCCGTCCTCGAGCTTGGTCGCCTTGGTCGACACCGCGCTCACGTCGGAGCCCAGACCGGGCTCGGACATCGAGAACGCACCGCGTACCTCGCCGGTCGCCATCCGCGGCAGGTAGTTCTGCTTCTGCTCCTCGGTGCCGTGCTGCATCAGCATGTAGGCCACGATGAAGTGGGTGTTGATGACGCCGGAGACCGACATCCAGCCGCGGGCGATCTCCTCGACACACAGCGCGTACGTCAGCAGCGACTCACCCAGACCGCCGTACTCCTCCGGGATCATCAGCCCGAAGATGCCCAACTCCTTGAGACCCTCCACGATCTCGGTCGGGTACTCATCAGCGTGCTCCAGCTCCTGGGCCACCGGAATGACCTTCTCGTCCACGAACTGACGGACGGTCTTCAGGATCTCTTCCTGGATGTCGGTGAGACCTTCGGTCTCGGCAAGGCGACCCATGCTTCACTCCTACTCTCGGTGGTCGAGCCTGTCGAGACCACCACGACGTGTCACTGCGGCAGGTTACCAATCAGTAACCATCAGTGACAGGGTGACTCCCACCACATCGCGATCCTACGTCCCTCAAACCCGCCGTCCGACTGCCGAGAAGAACGGCTTGAAGAGCTTGTCGTACGACGCCTTGGTGACGCTCACGTAGCCCGACCGCTTCCCGGTGCCGGCCGAGGTGGACATCTGGGTGCTGGAGCTGAACGCGAACGCCGGGGTGGCACCGGTCCTGCTGATCAGCAGCACGGTCGCCCGCAGGCCGGCGCGGTCGTATCCGTCCGGTTGCCGCACGGCCCAGCTCTCCTTGTTCACGTCCTTGCCGAGGACCCGCTGCAGCGATCGCATCTCGGCGGTGGTGGTCCGCTCCGCGGTGACGACCTGGACACGCGCTCCCCGCGACTTGGCCCGCTTCAGCGCCCGGAGCACCTTGCCGTTGCTCAGCACACGGGTGGCCAGGTGGATGACCTGACCGCGCTTGGTGCTGTTGATCGACTTCAGGACCGTGCGCAGCACGCTCTGCTCGTCGGCGGCACTCAGTCCCGAGTCGGTGACCACGACACCCGGCCCGAACCTGACCCGGGAAGAGCCCTCGGTGGAGGTGATCGGGAGCGGCGAGAAGTCGACGCGGACCGCGTGGTGGTCGGACTCGAGCCCGAAGGCACGCTGGTTGCCGGTGGCGAACCGCGCGATCCCGCGAGCCAGCACGTAGTCGATGGTCGAGGCCCGGCCGTGCGTGACCGGGGCCTGCTGGGTGACGTCGTAGCTGGGGATCAGATGCTGCGCGGCGAAGATGTCGCTCGGGTAGCGCGAGCCGTCGTACTGCACGTTCAGGTCGCCGCCGACCATCACCGGGCCGCGTCTGGCCAGCGCCTTGACGAGCACGTTCAGCGCGCGGGCGGAGGGACGGACCAGGTCGCCGTAGTACTTGGACTTGGGCGCGAAGTGCACCGCGACCACCGAGACGTTCCGACCCGTCGCCCGGTTCTCGAGGGTGACCCAGTTGGCGTACCTGATGCCCCAGTGCAGCCGCTGGTCGGCCGACTTGCCGCGCTTGTTGCTGATCTGGTGGATGCCCTTCGAGGTCGCGGCCCACTTGTCGTTGTCCCAGGCCACCGCCGTCGCCGACCTGTACGGGTCGCCACCCTTGCGCCAGACCCGGTAGCGCCCCGGCTCGAGGCTCGCGCTCCGGCGGCCGTTCACCTCGTTGTAGGTGATGAAGTCGGGCGCCGTGTCGATGACCTCGCGTACGTCCTTCTTGAACCTCGCCGTGCTCATGCTGGCCCTGATGTTCGCCTGGACCATCCGGTAGCGCGGTGGCGAGTAGGCCACGGTCTCCAGGTCCGTCGCGGACGGCGCGGACGAGTCGCGCACGGCGACGAGGGTGCCGCCGGCGAGGGCGAGGACGAGGCCCGCGGAGAGCAGGGCGCCGGCCATCCGGCCCCCGAGAGACCTGGCATTGGTGTGGGTACGCATCCGTTCGGGCCCCTTTCACAGCAACAGCGACCGATCACGCTGGTCACATTGACCACTTTTGTAACACAAGCATCACCCGAATCCGGGTTTCTGCTCCGACACGGTTCGGATAGCCCATCGAATCTAGGATCCGTGCCACCGCGTGAGCGCCGAAGCGACCTCCTGCGGGCTATGCCATAACGTGGGTCCGTGAGCACCTCGCCCAACCGCGTCTACGCGGCACGCCTGGTCGGCCTTCCGATCTTCGACCCGCTCGGTGAGCAGGTCGGCAAGGTGCGAGATCTCGTGGTCACGGTCAGATCCGACGCCCGGCAGCCGCGCGTGCTGGGCCTGGTCGTCGAGGTCTTCGGGCGCCGGCGCATCTTCGTGCCGATGACCCGGGTGACCAGCATCGACTCCGGTCAGATCTACACGACCGGCCTGCTCAACATGCGCCGCTTCCAGCAGCGGTCGACCGAGACCCTGGTCATCGGCCAGATGTTCGACCGGCAGGTCACGATCCGCAGCACCGGTGTGTCCGGGACGGTCTACGACGTCGGCATGGAGCAGGCCCGCAACCGCGACTGGCTGCTGTCCCGGGTGGCCGTGCAGGAGCCCTCCAAGGGCCTGCGCCGCCGTGGCCAGACCCATGTGGTCGAGTGGGACGACGTCGAGGGCCTGGCCCGCCGCTCCCCCACCCAGGCAGCGACCCACCTGGTCCAGGCGATCCAGGAGATGCGCCCGGCCGATGCCGCGACGATGATCCACGAGCTGCCTCCCGAGCGTCAGCGGCAGGTGATCGCCGCCCTCGACGACGAACGGCTCGCCGAGGTGCTCGAGGAGCTCCCCGAGGACGACCAGGTCGCCATCGTGCGAGCCCTGGACTCCGAGCGTGCCGCTGACGTGCTCGAGGAGATGTCACCCGATGACGCCGCCGACCTCATCGCCGAGCTGCCCGAGGAGACCGCGACCCTGCTGCTCGAGCTGATGCAGCCCGAGGACGCCAAGGACGTCCTGCGGCTGATGTCCTACGAAGAGGACACCGCCGGCTCGATGATGACCCCCGAGCCGGTCATCGTCGGCCCCGACGCGACCATCGCCGACGCCCTCGCACTGGTACGCAACCCCGACCTCACCCCGGCCGAGGCGTCCGTGGTCTACGTCTGCCGTCCGCCGCTGGAGACGCCGACCGGCAAGTTCCTCGGCATCGCCCACATCCAACGGCTGCTGCGCGAGCCTCCCTCGACGCTGGTCGCGGGCGCGCTCGACGAGTCCCTGGAGCCGCTGCGCCCCGAGGACAGCACCGAGCAGGTCGCGGCGCACCTGGCGACGTACAACCTGGTCGCCGCTCCCGTCGTCGACGAGAACGGCCATCTGGCCGGCGCCGTCACGGTCGACGACCTGCTCGACCACCTGCTCCCGGAGAACTGGCGTGAGAACCTCGCCCGCCAGGAGTCGGCGACCGAGCCCCGTCCCGACACCCGTCCCGACACTCGCCCGAACAAGGTGATCACCCCCGAGATGGTGCGCCGTGGCTGACGCACGCGCCGCCCGCGGCCGCCTCGACACCCCGCGCGAGCTGCGCCGCCCACTCGTCAAGCGCCCCACCTTCCGCGCCGACTTCGGCTCCTTCGCCGAAGCGTTCGCCCGCTACATGGGCACGGCCCGGTTCATCGGCTGGATGACGATGGTCGTGCTGATCTGGGTCGCCTGGAACACCCTCGCGCCCCGCGAGTGGCGCTTCGACCAGTTCCCGTTCATCTTCCTGACCCTCGCGCTGAGCCTGCAGGCCTCCTACGCCGCCCCGCTCATCCTGCTCGCCCAGAACCGCCAGGAGGACCGCGACCGCGCGCTCGCCGAGCAGGACCGCCGGATCGCTTCCCAGTCCAAGGCCGACATGGAGTTCCTCGCCCGGGAGACCGCGTCGCTGCGGATGGCCCTCGGCGAGGTCGCCACCCGCGACTACCTCCGCTCCGAGCTCCGGCTGCTCCTCGAGGAGCTGGATGAGCGTGACCGTCACCGAGGTCCGATCGACCAGCCCTCGGGCGATGCTGGAGACTCCCCACGCACGACGTAGGCTTGCATACCGTGAGTAGCCCGCTTCTCGACCGTGTCAACGCAGCCCTGGCGACCGTTCAGGACCCGGAGATCAAACGTCCCATCACCGAGCTGGGGATGGTCGACTCCGTCTCGATCGACGACGCAGGCGTGGTCAGCGTCAAGGTGCTGCTGACCGTCGCCGGCTGCCCGCTCAAGGACACCATCAACCGCGACACCACCGCGGCCCTCGAGAAGGTCGACGGTGTCACCGGCGTCGACCTCGAGCTGGGCGTGATGACCAACGAGCAGCGCACGGAGATGCGCAACGGGCTCACCGGCGGCCAGGCGCAGCGGGAGATCCCCTTCGCCCAGCCGGGCTCGCTGACCAAGGTCTTCGCGATCGCGTCGGGCAAGGGCGGTGTCGGCAAGTCGTCGGTCACCGTCAACCTGGCCGTGGCGCTCGCCCAGCAGGGTCTCAAGGTCGGCATCGTCGACGCCGACATCTACGGCCACTCGGTGCCCGCGATGCTGGGCGTGGCCGACTCCCGGCCGACCCAGGTCGACGACCTGATCATGCCGGTCCCGACCGCCTCGGGCGTCTCGGTGATCTCGATCGGGATGCTCAAGCCGCGCCGTGACCAGGTCGTCGCCTGGCGCGGCCCGATGCTCGACCGGGCCCTGGTCCAGATGCTCTCCGACGTCTACTGGGGCGACCTCGACGCGCTGCTGCTCGATCTGCCCCCGGGCACCGGCGACGTGGCGATCTCGCTGGGCCAGCACCTGCCCAACGCCGAGATCGTCGTGGTCACCACCCCGCAGGAGGCTGCCGCCGAGGTGGCCGAGCGGGCCGGCACGATGGCCGAGATGATGCACCAGCGCGTCGTCGGCGTCGTGGAGAACATGTCCTGGCTCGTGCTGCCCGACGGCTCCAAGATGGAGGTCTTCGGTTCAGGCGGCGGTCAGCGGGTCGCCGAGACCCTCTCCCAGCGCTTCGGCTCGAAGATCCCGCTGCTCGGTCAGATCCCGCTGGAGCCGACCCTGCGCGAGGCCGGCGACGCCGGGAAGCCGATCGTCGAGTCCGACCCGACCGCGGAGTCGGCCAAGGTGCTGGCCGAGGTGGCGCGTACGATCTCGGGCCGCGGCCGCGGGCTCGCGGGCATGCAGCTGGGCCTCACTCCCACCTCCAAGCTCTGAGCCTGTAGGTTCACCTCCGTGTTCGGCATCGGCTTCGCGGAGCTTGCCGTCATCGTCGTGATCGCCATCCTGGTCTTCGGGCCGGACAAGATCCCCGACATGGCACGGCAGATCGCCCGCCTCCTCCACCAGGTGCGCAACCTGGCCAACAACGCGCGAGACGACCTGCGCGGAGAGCTCGGGCCCGCCTACCAGGACCTCGAGCTGCGCGACCTCGACCCGCGTCGCATCGTCAGCAGACAGATCCAGGAAGCCCTCGCCGACATCGAGGAGGAAGAGGCGCGCGCCAAGGCGCCGAGGCCGCTTCTGGCCGGCGAGAAGCCGCCCTACGACGACCAGGCAACATAGCCCGTCCCTCCAGTCTCCTTTGTCACAGGAGAACCTTCTGTTACTCGTCGGTTTAGAACCACGAATAACGGGTAAGAGAAGGTTGCCTGCGTAGAAAGGAGTTTGCGCCCATGAGCGCTCTACCATCTCGGGACCCCGATCCTGCAGCGGAGCCGGATCCACAACGTCCTGCCGAAGTGCCCCTGGCCGATGTCCAGGGCACGCTCGCCTTCGACCTACAGCCACGCCTGGACCCGCCGCAGCCGGACCGTAGCGGCCAGGACGACGGCCGGCTGGCCGAGCCGATCCCCATCGTCCCCGCCCGCGGTCATCTGAAGGCCTGGATCCCGCAGTTCGCCCAGAAGATCGCAGAGGTCGTCGGCGGGGACCGTCCAGCGAGCCAGCTGATCCGCTGGACGACCAAGGAGGTCGTCGCCGACCTGCGTTACCGCGCCGCTCTCACCGCCCGTAGCGGAGCCTACGAGCCCGGCCTGGGGCGCCACCAGCCGGTCCGCCCGCGCGTCTATCGCTGGCACCTTCACATGGTCACCGACACCATCGTCGAGGCCACCGTCAACATCAAGTTCGGCCATGGCCACCGCGCGATGGCCCTCCGCTTCGAGCAGAGCGGCGAGAACTGGATCTGCACGGTCCTCAACTTCGGGCCGTACGAATGACCCATGTGGAGTCGACCTGTGGTGCGCCATACGTG